>JBILSG010000011.1:0-18184 GCA_044372235.1 Chitinophagaceae bacterium | reverse complement strand
CTAAGATTATCACGGAAATTAAGCTCTTCTCCGTGTAACAAAATGACTGAGATAGATGTCCGCTTTTCGAAATTGATTAATTTCACATTCTTGAAATCAGACAAATATTCAACATCAATCGCTCAACTAAAAAAATAATACAATGACCAAGATTCTTCTTATTGCATTCGCCTTCTTTGCAGCTGGACCAGCATCCATTCATAAGTTCAAGGTCTCTTCTATAGATGGTGATAAAATTGATTTTTCAAGTTTCAAGGGAAAGAAAATTCTTATTGTAAACACAGCATCCAAATGTGGTTATACGCCACAATATGCAGATCTGGAAAGGCTTCACAAAGCATACAAGGATAAACTTGTTATAGTTGGATTCCCTGCCAATAATTTTGGTGGTCAGGAGCCTGGTTCTAATGAACAAATCGCAGAATTCTGTCAGAAAAATTACGGTGTCAGCTTTATCATGGCAGAAAAAGTTTCTGTTAAAGGAGAAGACACCCACCCACTCTTCAAGTGGTTGACACAAAAAGCAGAGAATGGTGTGATGGATGCTGAAATCAAGTGGAACTTCACCAAATTTCTATTAGATGAAAAAGGTAAGTTGATTGGTGTATTTCCGAGCAAGGTAAACCCCATGGGTGAAGAGATTACCAAACTTCTGAACTAAGAAAATCTCGTTTCAAAAACAACAACGGCAAAAGACTCCCCTCCTGAACAAGAGGGGAGTCTTTTTTTACCTGAAAACTCAACAAAGAGGGGCTATTTTTTGAATTAAAATCACTGGCCCTGACCTAAGATTTTACATTCCCCTAATTTTGCAGGATGCAATTCAAGTCCATCCCAGGCCAGCAAACCGTGAAACATCAATTGGCGGCGCTTGTGAATCAAAACAGGCTGAGCCATGCCTTGCTGTTTCTTGGTAAAGAAGGAAGCGGTGCGCTGCAACTGGCGATGGCACTGGCCCAATTCATAGTATGCGACAGAAATAAAAATTCATCGCCGGATACAACAGCTTCGCTGTTTGGAGAACCTGAGCTGCCAACTACAACTGCATTATTTGATGATTCCTGCGGAACATGCCCGTCCTGCATGAGAGCAGCAAAACTTATTCATCCAGACATCCACTTCTCTTACCCTACTATTACAAAAGCAGGACTGGACAAACCTGTCTGCACAGATTTCATTGGTGAATGGAGGAGTTTTATTGCACAGATACCATTTGGAAACGGGTATGATTGGCTCCAGAGTCTTGGCGCTGAAAATAAACAGGGCAATATAACCGCACACGAATGCGAAGACATCAATAGAAAACTCAACCTGAAAAGTTTTGAGAGCGGGTATAAGATACTTATACAATGGCTGCCCGAATACCTCGGCAACTCAGGTAATAAACTGCTCAAACTTGTTGAAGAGCCTCCTGCTAAAACGCTCTTTATTTTTGTTGCCGAAGATGAATCAAAGATTCTTCAAACCATACTTTCCAGAACACAACTTGTAAGGATAAACAGGCTAAACAATGAAGAAGTGCAGCAATGGCTTATCAATGAGCAGGGTGTGCCCAAATCAAAGGCGGTTTCTGTTGCATCAATGGCCAATGGCAGCCTGCGAGAGGCGTTTCAGCAGTTAAACCATACAGATCAGGATTGGCAGGAAATGCTGCGCGAATGGCTTAATGCCATGTTGAAAAATGGACCTGCTGCCCAGGTGCAATGGGTTGAACAAGTCAGCAAACTGGGACGCGAGAAACAAAAACAATTCCTTATTTACTTTATACACCTCTTATCAATCGCTGTAAGGATGTCTGCGTCATCACAATCCCCGGAAGCAGCAGAACAGGAAATTGATTTCGCGTCTCGGCTTATCAGGCTTGCGGCAACCGAACAACTTGAAGCTATAGTTCAGGAACTCAATGACTCGGTCTATTATATTGAACGGAATGCGAACCCCAAAATACTGTTTATGGCACTCACCATCAAAATTTATCACATAATAAGGGATAAAGCCTTAATTTTGGTTCATTGATATAGATTATGGGATGTAGTTCATGTGGCACGAAAGATGGTAAACCAAGCGGTTGTAAAAGCAACGGAGGCTGCAGTACAGGCGGTTGCAACAGACTCAATGTGCACGACTGGCTGGCTAATCTGCCATTTACAGATCCTTCCATATCCTGCAGGATTGTGGAGGTAACTTTCAATAACGGCAGCAGAAAAGAATATTTCAAGAATACTACTTTACACCATTTTAGCAAAGGTGAAATGGTAAGCGTTGAAGGCGTAGGCGGTTTTGACGTAGGCATGGTCAACCTCAGTGGAGAGCTGGTCAGGATGCAGCTTAAGAAAAAAAGAATTCCGGAAGACAGTGCTGACATCAAAAAAATATTACGCAGGGCAACAGAAGTCGATGTCCAGAAAATGGAGGAGAACAAGTCCCGCGAAAAAGAGGCCCTTGCCAGGTCTAGAGCTGTAGCCAAACAGCTCAAATTGGTGATGAAGATATGTGAAGTGGACTTTCAGGCAGACGGAAGAAAGGCAACATTTTTCTATACCGCAGAAGACAGGGTCGACTTCCGCGAACTCATCAAGATTTATGCTTCAGAATTCAAGGTAAAGGTTGAAATGAAGCAGATAGGCGCAAGGCAGGAATCTGCCAAAGTAGGCGGCATAGGAAGTTGTGGAAGAGAACTCTGTTGCAGCACCTGGTTGAACGAGTTCAAAAGTGTAACCACTACAATGGCCCGTTATCAGAACTTGAGTATCAACCAGACTAAACTGAGCGGACAGTGTGGAAGGCTGAAATGTTGTTTAAATTATGAACTGGATACATACCTTGATGCATTGCAGCATTTTCCTGACCATGTGGATGTGCTTCTGACTGCAAAAGGGAATGCACATCTCAGCAAAAAAGATATTTTCAAGAACCTGATGTGGTACACCCTGCCAGACAGTAACAAGCAGTACCCACTAACGATTGAGACAGTAAAGCGGATAAAGGCGATGAACGACAATGGTCAGCGCCCTGAAGAGCTGGAAACAGCTGAGGTAACTGTTTCGCCAGGCAAGGTCAAGGAAGTGGAGCCCCAGTTTGTGGATGTGGTAGGTCAAATCAGTCTTCGCTCATTGGAAAGAAATGCACAAAAGCGCAAAGGTGCCGGTGCCAAACCCAATAAACCCGCCCAGCTAGGAAGAGATAAAACTGCGGAAAGTACACCTCAAGCGCAAAAATCTGGTTCTAGACCGCCGCAAAGAGATAAAAATCCGGATACAAAACTAATACAGGGCAGAACAGGTGGTGATAATCGTGATAGGTCACGAGAAAACAGGCCTCAGGGCAATAAAAGCCAGGGACAGCCCCAAAGAGAAAAACAAAGGCAAAATAATAGGCCGGCTGAAAATGAGCCGAGACAAAAGCCTACCATTGAATCAAAAAGGGAGAACCCCTGATAGCATTTCAATCCGGGACAATTTTAATATCTTTTTATCTGTCTAAATTCAACGGTAAAGCAGGTAACACACCAACCACACTGCCGGAACTGCAAGAATAATTGAATCAAACCTGTCCAGGAATCCACCATGACCCGGCATGAAGGAACCACTGTCTTTTACGCCGGCCATCCTTTTCAACCTGCTTTCCAGCAAATCCCCGAAAGTACCTGCAATTGCAGCAACGGAGGTTACGAACATCCATTCAAATCCTTTGGCTCCGTAAAACCATCCAGACAACGATATTAAAGCAATACTTAGGACTATTCCCCCCAGCGTACCTTCCCAGGTTTTCTTGGGAGACCATTTGCTAAGTGGCGTTTTCCCAATAAATGACCCTACAATGTAGGCCATGGTATCATTAATCCAAATAGAAGCTACAAGCACCAGAGAAACCAGCTTACCATCAAAAGCAGAAAGGCTGTTAAAGATTCCAGACATCCCGGGCTCAAAACCCCATATCCATCCGCTGCGAAGATTAATGAACAAGGCAAATGGAACAGAGATGTAAAGCAGACCGGTAATTAAACGGGCATAGTGCCAGGTGGTGGAAGATTTGACCAGGAAAAATTGGAGGAAGATGAGAAGGATCAGCCAACGAAAACCCACTATCCCCCATTCACTCAGGTCAATACCGGCAATCATCAATGAACCCGAACTGGCTGCCAGCATCATCAAAAAACCAAGTAACGGATAATAGAAACGGTGAAACCAGTGACCTGTATCAAAGCGATTATCCACTTTCCCGGTAAGCTTCAGATATTCATGCCAGCACCCAAAATGAACAATGGAAAAAAGGATGAAGAAGCTCCAGGTATTCCACAACAACCCCGTAAGCATTACAACTACATAGAGTACAGCGGTTTGTGTTCTTGTTTTAAAAACTTCCTTATTCAGTGCCATGTGCAATGCTTTTTTCAAACTTTCCGTATGCGAACCAAACCAAAGCAATCCCAAATAAACCCCACCAGAGTGGAAACTTATCGTCCATGCCATCAGCCAGTGACTCTCCCTTCATCCGGAGATAATAGACCTGTCCAACTGCAACTGCATTATTGACAAAATGTGCAAGAATTGGAACCCAGATGTTTTTACTCGTTGCATACATCATCCCGAGCATGATTCCCATTGCAGTTCTGGCAAATAACCCGTAAAAGGAAAAATGAATAGCACTGAACAAAATTGAAGTAATGATTATGCTGACCCAGATATTTCCGATTGAACGCTGCATCATATTCTGAAAGCCAGCCCGGAAAAATACTTCTTCAACAACAGCAGGTACTGCTGCCATAACAACCAGCGATATGAGCAGGTCTGCAATGGATTCCATGCGAGACATGACTTCCAGCTGCTCCATATACCGATTTTCCATTTCTGTAAAATATGTCTTCAAGGAAGAAGTAAGAGGAATCAGCTCATTGAGTGTAGCCAATGAACCTGCAATCACCATAGTAATTAACATCAGCAAAACAGCCCAGCCATATGCAGGTAAAGGTGTTTTTTGCCTGAAACCCATGTATTGCAAGGGTTTTGGATTGATGATGCGAATTGCTACATAAGTTGGGATCAGAAACATCAATACTGACAATACCGTTTGGACTGTTCTAACAGGATTAACAAATGCCGGATTGGTCAGGTTCATTTGCATGTCTGCCATATCCTGCCCGGTCATCAATTTCCATACAAAAACAGATGCAAAACCACCAAGCATTGCTCCGGCCCCCATAAGGGCTATTAAAATAAATAATCCAGCCTTGTGGGTCATACCAGGTCTGTTGTTCTCGATTTGTTCCTGCATAGTCGTAATTTTGCTTTCCTAATGGTAAAGATAGGCAACATACAATTACCCGAATTCCCCCTTTTGCTGGCACCCATGGAAGACGTGAGTGACCCACCCTTCCGCGCTGTTTGTAAAAAAAACGGAGCAGACATGATGTACACTGAGTTCATCAGTACCGAAGGGCTGATCAGAGATGCACTCAAAAGCAGGCAGAAATTGGATATTTTTGAAGAGGAAAGACCGGTGGGAATTCAGATTTTTGGAGGGGATGAGGAAGCAATGGCAATCAGTGCGGGTATTGTGGATACAGTTAATCCGGACCTTCTCGATATCAATTTCGGCTGCCCTGTTAAAAAAGTAGTTTGTAAGGGAGCAGGAGCTGCAGTACTCAAAGACATTGATCTGATGGTGCGGCTCACAAAAGCTGTTATCAAATCCTGCCATGTACCCGTTACTGTTAAAACCAGGCTGGGGTGGGATTTCGACAGTATCAACATCATGGAGGTTGCAGAGCGATTGCAGGATATAGGCGTACAGGCACTCTCCATACATGGCAGAACGAGAAGTCAACTCTACAAGGGTGAAGCAGACTGGAGCTGGATTGCAAAAGTGAAAGAAAATCCCAGAATCCAGATACCCATCTTTGGTAATGGCGATATTGATTCACCGGAAAAGGCACTGGAATACCGCAACAGATATGGGGTTGATGGCATCATGATTGGCAGAGCAGCTATCGGTTATCCGTGGTTTTTCAGAGAAGTAAAACACTTTTTTGAAACAGGAGAAAAATTAGCACCGCCAAGTTTTGAAGAACGCATTGAAGTAATCAGACAACACCTCCGTGCATCAGTAGCCTGGAAAGGTCCAAGGATTGGCATTTTTGAAATGCGCAGGCACTATGCCAACTACCTCAAAGGTATTCCACACATCAAACCTTTGAGAACACAACTTGTAACACTGAATACCCTGGAAGAAATCGAAGATTTACTCAATAGCCTGAATCCAGCTCATTTCCAGGATCTTTCTGTTGTTCAGGAAGCATAAAACAGCATCATCAACTTATAATTAAGCAGCCAATCCATCATCATGACGCCCCAACAAAAATTTGAATCACTGACAGAGCAGATGCCTGTCACCTCCGGATCGAAAGGCATTTATAAATCTTGCATTACAGCCGGAACCCTTGTATACACCTCCGGTCATGTTCCATTCGACCAGCACGGAAACAGGATTAAGGGACGGGTTGGTGCAGGAATGGACACGCTGGAAGCGAAAATGGTAGCACGTACTGTCGGTCTTTGCATACTGCAAAGTCTGATCAATACTTATGGTAGTCTCAACCGCATTAAAAGAGTAATTAAAATTCTGGGCATGGTAAATGCCACACCAGATTTTGCACAACACCCCATTGTAATCAATGGTTGCAGCGAGTTATTCAGAGAGATCTGGGGTGATAATCTGGGTGTTGGAACCCGCAGTGCTGTGGGCATGGGTTCATTACCGGATAATGTTCCGGTGGAAATTGAAGCCATTTTTGAACTGGAAACAGAAGCTTAACCAATTACACATTGTAATCATGGAAATTTATTCCCAGATAGATACACCTTCCCTGATCGTAAACCCGGATATAGTTTCTGCAAACATTGCGGAAATGGTCCGCATGGCCGGAAATGCAGACAGGCTTCGGCCGCATATCAAGACTCACAAGTCGGCAGTTGGTATTCGCATGATGTTAAATGCCGGTATCACAAAATTCAAATGTGCCACGATTGCTGAAACGGAATTGCTGGCCAGCAATAAAGCACCTGACGTATTGCTTGCCCATCAGCCAGTAGGTCCAAAAATCCATCGCCTTTATGAATTAACAGAAGCATTTCCCGAAACGAAATTTTCATGTATTGTAGATGATATTAACAATGCTGCGCTTATTGGTAAAATATTTTATGAACATAACCGCAAAATCAGGGTTTTTGCAGACATCAATGTTGGCATGAACAGAACCGGAATCAGTCCGGATGAAAGGGCACTTGATCTTATTAAGCAAATTCACTGTACCCCTGGATTGTTGTTCGGCGGATTACATGTCTATGACGGACAGCACAGACAACCCGATTTCAGTGAACGAGAAAAGGCTTGTGATGAGGCATTTGAGTCTGTTTATGCATTGATTGAAATGATGCAGGCTGCAGGGTTGGAAAAGCCGCATATCATTGCAGGAGGCTCTCCAACTTTTTCCATTCATGCCAACCGACCAGACCGCGAATGCAGTCCAGGCACAAATATTTTCTGGGACTATGGCTACAGCCAGATCTGTCAGGAACAAAATTTTACTCCTGCAGTAAATATACTGACACGTGTCATATCATTACCGGCAAAAAACAGAATTTGCGTTGACCTCGGACACAAGGCGGTGGCTGCTGAAAATGAAATCAGCAAAAGGGTTGTGTTTCCGGATTACCCGCAATTAAAAGCTGTCAGTCAAAGTGAGGAACACCTTGTACTGGAAGCGGGTGCAGACCATACATTCAGGGTTGGAGATATGCTGTTAGGCATACCTTATCATATTTGTCCAACCGTAGCCCTCCATGAAGGATTATATGAAATAAAAGATGGCAGATTGACCGGAATATGGGATATTGAAGCACGAAAAAGAAGGATCAGCTACTAATTACTACATTTGCAGACCTAAACCCAAAACATGACCATACATAAGGAAGGCTATAAAACAATTACTATTATTGGACTTGGTGTATTTACATTTATATTTTTATCGCTCAGACTGCTCCATCCTGAACAACCACTGATACACTATGCTTTATCAGTAATCCTAGTTGCATTCTGGCTTTTTATCGTTTCTTTTTTCAGAATTCCCACTAGGACCTTCACTTATGATGAAAATGCTGTAGTGTCTCCTGCCGATGGAAAAGTAGTGGTGATTGAAGAAGTCTTTGATACAGAATATTTCAATGATAAAAGATTGCAGGTGTCTGTGTTTATGAGTCCTGCCAATGTGCACGTTAACCGCTATCCTTTTTCAGGCAAGGTATTATACAGCAAGTACCACAAAGGCAAATACCTGGTTGCTTGGGATCCCAAATCTTCAACTGAAAACGAGCGCCACAGTATTGTACTTGAAAACCCCAAAGCTAAAGTACTTGTCAAGCAGATTGCCGGTGCGCTTGCCAAGCGAATCATGAACTATGCTGTTGTAGATGCTGATGCAAAACAAAACGAGGAGCTGGGCTTCATCAAGTTTGGCAGCCGCGTAGACCTGCTCTTACCAATTGGCACACAGGTCAATGTTAAAATTGGCGATAATGTGAAAAATGGAGTTTCTGTCCTTGCCACGCTGGCATAATTACAGGATATCCTTTAATTCACCAAGGTCTTTAAGAATATAGGTTGGTTTTACTTTAGATCCTTCCGGAACTGCTGCATGCACATAAGCGGCGTCAATACCGGCGTTGAGGGCACCCAGGATATCAACTTCGAGCGTATCCCCTATCATGATACTATCTGATGCTTTTGCCCCTGTAGTCTTGAGTGCATATTCAAATATAGCTGCATGCGGTTTCATGATACCCGCCTGTTCAGAGGTAATCATCTCCTGGAAATAATGATCAATACCGCTATTCCTGATTTTCATGTGTTGGGTTTTTTCAAAACCGTTGGTGATCAAGTGTATAGGGTAGCCTTTCTGTTTGAGATAATCGAGTATTTCAATACAATATGGAAAAAGGTTGGTCTTGGTGGGTAAAATTTCGAGGTATCTTTCACTCATCAATTTTGCGAGTGGCTCGTTTGTGAGTTTGAATTCCACCAGTGTCCTCCACATCCTTCTCCACCGCAATTCTTCCCTGTTGATATGTCCCTTACGGAAGCGATCCCAGTATATCTCGTTATAATGGTGATAGGTAGCATGAAATTTAATAAAGTCAGCTCCGGATTGCTCACCAAGGTTCAGCTCATGATAAAGGTCATGCAGGGTTGCTCTGGAATTTGTTTCGAAGTCCCACAACGTGTGATCCAAATCAAAAAAAACCTGGCTGTATTGTTTTACTTTCATAGGATGCGAAATTACACAACCTTTGAATGCCTACCTTTGAAAAAAATACCGCGATGAATGTTTTAATTACAGGTGCTTCAAGAGGTTTGGGAAAGTGTATTGCCGAGCATTTTGCCGCAGAAGGAGCCAATCTGATACTTTGTTCAAGATCCATGCAACAAACAATTGGCTGGCAGCAACAATTGATCACCAAACACGGTATATCTGTATCTGCATTTGATGTGGATATGCGCGATGTAGAAAAGGTGAAAGCATTTGCAAGGGAAATTCTGGCAGCAGGTATGAACATCGACATCCTCGTTAACAATGCAGGCAGTTACGTTCCCGGATCGGTATGGAATGAGCCGGATGGACAACTCGAAGAAATGCTCCAGGTAAACCTGCTTTCAGCATATCACCTCACCAGGGCAATCGTACCATCGATGATAGCCAGGAAATCAGGACATATCTTCAACATGGCTTCTATTGCATCGTTCATGGCATACCCCAATGGGGGATCTTATAGCATAAGCAAATATGCATTGGCTGGTTTCAGTAAAAATTTAAGGGAGGAATTGAAGACACACCAGATAAAAGTTACCACCATCTATCCTGGCGCAGCTTATACGCCATCCTGGGAAGGAGCAGGTATTCCTGCAGAAAGATTCATGAAACCGGATGATGTTGCCAATATGATTGTTGCGTCCAGTAAGCTGTCACTTCAGGCATGTGTGGAGGAGATTATACTTAGACCTCAGCTCGGAGACATATAAGTTAATCACTGAATTTGTATCCCACACCTCTTACTGAGTGAAAATGCTTGGGTTCACGCGGATCATCTTCGAAGTATTTTCTGAAGTTGAGGATAAAATTATCTATGGTGCGCGTTGTTGGAAAAACCTGATAGCCCCAGACTGCCTGAAGGATTTTTTCCCTTGAAACAACTTCATTTTTATACTCAATCATCAGCCTGAGCAGCATAATTTCTTTTTTACTCAAACTGAAGTTTTCTTGCTTTGCGTTGATTGCGGTCTGTGCCTTAAAGTCGATTATATTTCCACCAAAACTGAAACTATCGCCCAAAGTGGAACGCTCCTGAAGTTTACGGTTTTTATTGATTAGCTTTTCAACCCTGAGTAAAAGCTCTTCCAGATTAAAGGGTTTTGTCAGGTAATCATCAGCACCTTTTTTAAGTCCGAGTACCCTGTCTGCACTTCCAGAACGTGCGCTGAGCATAAGGATTGGTGTTTCAATATTCTTTAACCTGATGTGCTCACAAACATCGAACCCATCAAGTTCTGGCAGCATGACATCTAAAAGGATAAGATCAAAGTACTCATTTTCAACTTTTTTAAGTGCTATTGAGCCCGTACTCGCCGAGGTAACCTCATATCCTTCCAGTTCCAGATTGAGCTTAAGCGCTTCCTGGAGATGTTCCTCATCTTCAACTACAAGAATGGACAATTTATTCATCATAATTAAAATTTGGGGAGTTGAACTTTAAAAACACATCCGGAGGGATAATTGTTCTCTAACTTAACAAACCCTTTATGATCCTGGATAATTTTTGCACTGAGGTAAAGACCCAAACCCGTTCCTTTTGTCTTGCGTTTTGATTCATCACCCATCCTGTAAAACTTATCAAACACTTTCTTCTTTTCGGCATCCGGTATACCCTCACCTTCATCTGCAATTTCAACCTGAACAAAATCCAGAAGATCAAGAAGGCGTGTTGTAATACTTTTCTCTTGTGGCGTATACTTAATGGCATTCTCTATCAGGTTGTTAACAACCAACTGAATAAGAAACTCCTCACCATATGCCATGATGTCTTCCGGAATTTCGACATTAAAGTTGCGCAATGGATAACGTCTTTTGAAAGCTGAAACAGACCTGTTGATAAGCGCACTGCAATTAAATTCTTCACGGGTCATTTTATAACCTCCGGATTCAAGTTGAGCGCTCAATAGGATATTATTGCATAGTGAATCAAGTCTTTCTGTTTCATTGATAGAATCCTGCAGGATCTTGAGCTGTTTTTGTTCATCAAGCTTGTGTCTTACCAGTGTTTCCAGTCCAAGCTTTGTTATAGCAATCGGTGTTTTCAGTTCGTGTGTCACCGCCATCATGAAATTACGTTGCTGCTGATGGTAGTAAAGTTGCCTTTTGATGGCGAGATAAACAAAAAAAGCACCTAAGATTGTCAGAACGAAAAAAGTAAGACCTTCACCCAGGTATTGTTTTGCATTTCGGCTATGCTCATCCTCAAAATTTTTCAGGGTCTCCAGTGAAATGGTTTTGAACTTAAGGTACTGATCTGTATGGTAGGCCAGCATGCTGTCGTTCAGCTGATCAAGTTCAAAATACCACCAACCCAATGCCGCTATCAGGTAAACAAGCAACAGCCAGTAGATGGCATAAATGGTTTTGAGAGGTATTCTGCTCATGAAGTTATACATGTCAATTGGATTTTTCCAACCTGAGACCTGCGTTCAGAACATGTTCAAGTGGATCTGTTCTCATGTCTTGTCTGAATCTTACGGAATAGGTCCCCTGCTTGCTAAAGCGGACAGGCTCTTTGTAAAGCAATATTCTATGGTCAAAGATATCATCCATTCCTGTACCCAGCCAATTTTGTCCGGATGCAAGTTTGAACTCAAAACGTTCAGTCCGGATAACTGAATCTCCAGGAAGCTGGCTGTCTACACTAACCCAGAGGTTATTAAATGCATATGCATTATTATGTCTGAAAAGAAAATAGAGCCGATAGGCCGACGACGTATCACTGATGTCAAACTTAAATTCAGGTTGAAATGCATATTCCCACTTTTGAGCAGGCATAAATGTTATTTTTTCATATAAACCAGTCTGCATGCACGCAGAAAGCATAATAGAAAAAACGGCAACAACTAATAATTTCTTAGACATAGCTCAAAGTTAATTATCTAAGCGCATATCCATGTTTGTATTGGCGCTATAAAACATTTAAAACCTGTTCCTTTGCTTTTTCCAGTTCATCCTTCATCTCTACAACACATTTCTGTATGGTTGCATCATATGCTTTGGAACCCGTGGTATTAATTTCTCTTCCAATCTCCTGAAGCAGAAATGACAGTTTTCTTCCCTTTGAAATTTCTTTTTCAGATAGCAGTGTTCTGAAGTAGGAACAATGGTTAGACAACCTGACCTGTTCTTCAGTAAGGTCAATTTTTTCAAGGTAATAAATCATTTCCTGCTCAAATCTATTCATATCGACTGATTCTTTAACTGCGTGTTCTTCGAGCAACTTCAATAAATTTTCCCTGATTTTTTTCTTGCGCAGTGGTTCAAGTTCCATAACACTGGTTTGCAGCTTTTCAATGTTACTGATGCGAAGCAACAATTCCTTTTCAAGCGCCTCACCTTCATCATCTTTGTGTTTATTGATCATGGCAACAGCTTCAGCTAATGTTTTTTCCAAAACCTGCCACTCTGTTTCTGTGATTATTTCTGATGAAGCAGCTACAACTTCAGGCAACCGCAAGATGGAAGCCAGCAGCTGAGCATCATCAGCTTCCATCTGATCTGCAAGACTTTTCAGCTGCTTGTAGTAAGCTGATGCCAGATCAATATTGATGGCTGAAGGTCTTGAAGCCCCGTTTTGTTTTATGGATATGTTACATTCCACACTACCTCTTATCATTGATTCAGACAAGCGGTTTCTGATTTCAAATTCATAAGGTTTAAGCTGAGGTGGCAGTTTGAGTAATAAATCGAATTGTTTGCCATTGAGTGAACGCAACTCCACTACAAATACTTTCTCCTGAATTGTTTGTTCTGACCTGCCATAACCAGTCATGGATCTGAGCATATTAAATAAATTGTGGAATGTAAAAAAAGAGCGCCCGAATGTTTTCGGGCGCCGATATATAGATGGGTTATTAAGTACGGGAAATAAATCCCTACACAATATTAAAAATATATTTCATGAGAATAAAATTTTATACTGATTATTTTATTCACAAAAAAAATATTGCATGTGAATTACTGATTTCAATACCTGTTTTTTAAAAATTATAACAAATAAAAGTTACAGTAAAAGTCATCGCTATCTTTGTAAAAATTACTGTCATGAAATTTCCTGCACCTGTTTCCATTGAATGGATAGCACAACTGATTAATGCCACAGTGCACGGGGATTCAAAAGCATCAGCGCTTGGAATCAATGAAATCCATCGTGTAGAAACAGGAGATCTGGTATTTGTTGACCATCCCAAATATTACAAACAATGTATTGATTCTGATGCATCTTTTATCATCATCAACCAGCTTACTGATTTCCCTCCTCACAAATCATTGCTGTTGGTTGATGAACCTTTTGAAGCCTATTTGAAAATAGTGAATCATTTCAGGCCATTCATTCCTGCAGACAAACCTATATCATCATCAGCAGTTATTGGAGAAAGCAGTTACATCGCACCAAATGTTTTCATTGGTCCAGATGTTGTCATTGGCAACAATTGTATTATACAACCCAATGTTACGATTATGGATAACTGTATCATTGGTGATCGTGTAGTCATTCAAGCCGGATCAGTGATTGGCGGTGATGCATTTTATTACAATGGAAAGAGGAACAGGGAGGTCTGGTACAAAAGAATGAATAGTTGCGGAAGGGTAATACTGATGGATGATGTGGAAGTTGGCGCTGGCTGTACAATTGACCGCGGCGTAACGCATGACACCATTATTGGACAGGGCACTAAACTTGACAACATGGTGCATATAGGACATGACGTTGTTGTAGGAAAGAATTGCCTCTTCGCTGCCCAGGTTGCCATTGGCGGTGCTACAGTAATTGAAGATGGTGTAATTCTTTGGGGACAGGTTGGGGTGAGCAAGACCCTTACGATTGGTGCCAATGCAGTTGTAATGGCCCAGAGTGGTGTAGCCTCAAGCCTTGAAGGTGGTAAAGTTTATTTTGGATATCCTGTAGATGAAGCAATCACCAGAAAAAGGGAAATGGTCTGGATCAAAAGAATTCCTGAGATGTGGGCGATGCTGAAGCGCTTAAAGGAAGACTAAATTTTATAGCATTGATTTTTACTTCCTGATTTTATTTCCTAACTCAAGTTGCAAATAATATTGACACGCGTCATGTATGGTTTCAGCTAATGGCCTGAATCTAAAACCTTGCAGTGCATTCAGAATTTTAGTGTTGTCAAAATGTACTTTTTGTTGAGCTGTTTCAGCAGTCTCCCTGGTTAACAGAGGCTCTTTGCCGGTAAGCATTCCCTTTACCCGCTCAATCCGCCAGACGATTGATGCCATCCACGGTTCTACTTTCCTATGAGGAGGCCGCTTATCAAAACCATTCGCCATTGTTGTAAACAAATCACGGTATGTCCAGTTTTCTGCAGAAAGAATAAACCTTTCAGCAACTATTTCACTCTCCATTAACTTTACCATTGCATTTGCCACATCGTATGCATCTACAAATCCGCTGATACCATCTGTGTACCAAGGGAATTCATTGAAGGCATTTCTGAAGGTAGCTGATGAGCCCGTCTCCCAGTTTCCCTTACCCAATATGATAACGGGATTTACAATTACCGCATTCAGTCCTTCAGCTACAGCCCGCCAAACTTCCAGTTCAGCAAGGTATTTCGTTTTCCCGTAAACTGAAGGGTTGGACTGATCATCCCATCGCATGTTTTCTGTAACCACCTGATTGTTCCGCTTGCGCCCCAGAGCTGCCACAGAACTTACATGAACAAGTTTTTCAATACCCGTTTCAAGTGCTGCATTTACCACATTGGCCGTACCTTCCACATTGATCTTCATCAGATCACTGGCTCTGCCCGGACTGAATGAAACCAGACCAGCGCAGTGATATACCCTGCGGCAATCAAACATAACATCCTGCAAAAGAGAGACATCAAAAATATCTCCCCTGACCCATTCTACTTTGTCAGCTTCTTCTTTTGTGAGGTTTCCTCTACCATTTCTATAGAGTGCTACAACCTGTTGACCCTCGCTTATCAGTTGCCTAATGAGGTAGGAACCAAGCAATCCGGAAGCACCTGTGATAAAATTTTTCATGGGTTAAACGCCTGAAAACTGTTCCAGAAAACGCACGTCATTCTCACTGAACAACCGGATATCTGTAATGCCGTATTTGAGCAGTGCCGGCCTTTCAACACCCATTCCGAATGCAAAGCCAGTATATTTCTCCGGATCAATTCCACAGTTTTGAAGTACGTTGGGATGCACCATGCCACAACCCAATATCTCCAGCCATCCGGTTCGCTTGCAAACTGCGCAGCCATCGCCCTTGCAGAGCAGACAACTGATATCCATTTCTGCACTGGGCTCTGTGAATGGAAAATAACTTGGCCTGAACCGAATGCTGACATCATTGCCAAACATTTCCTTCACAAAGAAGTAAAGTGTTTGTTTAAGGTCTGCAAAAGAAACATTTTCATCAATATAAAGTCCTTCTACCTGATGAAAAAAACAATGTGACCTGGCACTTATGGTTTCATTGCGGTATACCCTACCCGGACAAATAATCCTGATGGGAGGTTTTTGTCTTTCCATCTCTCTGATCTGCACATTGCTTGTATGCGTACGCAACAAAATTGCGGGATCAGTAGAAAGATAAAAGGTGTCCTGCATATCACGCGCAGGATGATTTTCATCAAGATTCAATGCGGTAAAATTGTGCCAATCATCTTCTATTTCCGGTCCTTCTGCCACAGTGAATGACAAGCGTTGAAAAATGTCTACTATCCTGTTCCGCATGAGCGTTACGGGATGTCTGCTCCCAGACGGCAAAGGGATACCAGGAAGTGATATATCTGGCATATCGGCTGATTCACCGGATATAGCATCAATACGCTGCTTCTCAGTATTGTATTTTTCTTCAGCAAGGCTTTTGAATGCATTGAGGGTTTGTCCGAATGATTTTTTCTCTTCTGGCGGCACCTGCTTCATTTCCCCAGCAATGGCTTTTACAAGACCTTTGACACCAAGAAATCTGATTCTGAATTGCTCAAGGGATTCCGCATCATTTGCAGTGAAGACATTAATCTCTTCAGTGTAATTGTTTATTTGCCGGAGTAGTTCTTCCATATTGCGAAGATAACAAATCAGGGAGGATAAGCGTAGGATATCAATCAACCATTTTTTTGCAAAAGCACCGGCATTATCATCAGTTTACAGTAGGTTTGTTTAAATTTTGATACATGCAGATTCAGCATTTAGCAGATTTTTTGGAACCGGTAAACCTGGCCCGGGTTACAGAAGATGCCGATTTGAAAGAAGGACAGATGGGCCGGTCTATCATTTTATTTGAGGACGAGTGGCCGGACCTCTCTGAGGTAGATATCGTAATCGCCAGCTGTGATGACATGCGGGGAGATGGGATCATAGGTGACATGAAAGCCGGCACCAATAAGATCAGAAAAGCATTTTATTCGCTCTTTTACTGGCATAAAAGCATCCGGATTGCAGACATTGGCCATATCAAAACCGGAGCAAATATAACAGACACTTATGCAGCTATTCGAACAGTGGCCAGTGAGGTAAACAAGGCTGGTAAATATTTTCTCTTACTTGGAGGCACCCAGGATATGACTTTGGCACTTTATGAAGTATTCAGGCAATCCGGCAGGCAGGTTGAAGTTACAGGTGTTGATGCATTCATAGATTTGTCGATAGATAATCCAGTTAAATCGAAAAATTTTTTAATGGAAATGCTAACCGGCGACCCTAACCATATCAGACATTACAATCATATAGGCTTTCAAAGTTATTTTGTACATCCCAAAATGCTCGAAACCATGGATCAGCTTCGGTTTGATTGTTACAGACTGGGCAGGGTAAAAGAAAATATTGAAGAGATGGAACCCGTATTGCGCAGCACTGAACTGCTGAGCTTTGACCTTGCATCACTTAATGCTGCTGTTTCCCCCGGAAGTGTTAGTCCAAATGGATTCAATGGTGAAGAAGCTTGCACACTCATGCGCCATGCAGGGATGAGTCAACTTCTCAAAATTGCAGGAATTTTTGGATACAATCAGCACAGTGATGAGTCCGGATTGCTTGCCACACAGGTTGCCCAAATGATCTGGTATTATATAGACGGAATCCAGTTTGGGAGAAATGAAGCATCCCTTGAGAATAAAGACATGTTTATAGCATGTCACATTGCATTTGCCCAGGTCGAAACGACCTTTATCAAAAGTAAAAAAACGGGCAGGTGGTGGATGCTCATGCCTGATGGCCGTTATGTTCCCTGTTCTTACAGCGACTTTCAGCAGGCTGGTGAAAATGAAATTCCCGAAAGGTGGTTGAGGATTCAGGAAAGAAATTAATGATTTAAACTTGATTTATGAAAAGGTTGATAGCCGGTTTCGGATTGCTTTTTTTAAGTTCTTGTTCAACACAATACCGCATTGGCAAAACAGTTAATTCCCTGTTTTTAAAAGACGCTGTCATGGAGGCTGCACACATTGGCATTGCCGTGCAGGACCCTGTTGCACAAAAGTACCTGTACAGATACCAGTCTTCAAAAAGGTTTACACCTGCGAGCAATACCAAAATTTTGAGTTGCTATGCAGCCATGAAGTACTTGCCTGCAAAATTACCAGCAGCAATCATCACGGAGCTAGATACTGCCGTTTTGCTTACCCCAACCGGAGACCCCAGCTTCCTGCATCCTGAATTTGCAGAACAGCCACTTTTTAATAAGCTGAGTAGTATGACAAAACCTGTTTACCTGAATACAAGCGTCTGGAAATCCGGTGCACTTGGTTCTGGCTGGAGCTGGGATGATTTCAGTGAGGCATACATGACTGAAAGAAGTTGTTTCCCCGTTTATGGCAATGTTATTCAGTGGTT
>JBILSG010000159.1:0-5835 GCA_044372235.1 Chitinophagaceae bacterium | reverse complement strand
ATGCGTCAAACAATCCCATTCCATCAGGCAGCATTCCAAGAAGAAGCCAAGCGGCCAAAAATAAGCCAAGAAAGATGATACCTAACTGAAGCTGTTGGGTGTAGGCTACTGCCCTTGCACCACCACTAATGCTGTACAAAATAACAACCCCGCCCATGATGACATTGGTGAGGTAAATATTCCAGCCCAAAACAGAAGATAGAATGATCGCAGGAGCATAAACGCTGATACCGGTGGCCAGTGCTCTTGAAAATAAAAAAAGAAATGCGGTAAGTGTTCTGGTTTTGCGGTCAAACCTTTTTTCCAGAAACTCATAAGCTGTATAAATATTGAGTTTATGGAAGATTGGGACGAAAGTGATACACAAAACAATCATTGCCAAAGGCAGTCCGAAATAATACTGTAAAAACCGCATGCCATCTGTATATGCCTGTCCGGGTCCGGATAAAAAGGTAACAGCACTGGCTTGGGTGCCCACAATGCTCAGCATAACCATATACCACGGCAGCTCACGACCACTTCTGTAATAACCGTTTATGTCTTTTGTGGATTTACCCTTGTAAACGCCATAAAGCACTACAACAATTAAAGTAAATAGCAGTACTCCCCAGTCCAGTAAACTCATCGTCTATCTCTTTTATAAATAATTGCTGCTACCAGAATTCCGATAAGTAACCCCAATGCGATTTTTTTTCTTACCAGGGCAATCAAAAGGCCTAGCCCCAATCCCACAATCAACGCAAACACCGGCGAACGGCCTTTATTACTTTTATTCATTCACTTTGTTGTTGGGGTTGGAAATGATGTTGGCAAACAACCTGAAAGCACCCGGAACACCTGCTGGAAGCTGTCGGAAGAAAACAAGTCCTGTGTAGATAAACCTACCCTTACCTTCTTTTCGCACAATCAGACTGCCTTTTGCCTCTGATTCACCTTTATCCTTCATGGAAAGAACAGCCTGGTAATCCTGATCAAAATTGTCAGCATAATAGATACCGCGCTCCTGAATCCAACCATTGAAGTCAGCTGCACTGATCTTATTGGGAAAATTCAGCAACGGATTTTCAGGAAGCAGGAACTTCACCTCACAATCTTCTTCAGTTGTTCTTGTTCTGGAAATCATGAATGGCTTGGGACCAATCTGCATCCGTTGCAATGGACCAGCAAAGCTGTTTGTGTTGTATTGAACAACCATATTACCGCCATTGCGGACGAAATTCATCAGCAAATCTGTTTTACTCTGCATCCAATCATGGACATTGTATGCCCTAACGCCAACAACAATTGCATCAAACTGCTTCAGTTTATCTGCCGTAATATCTTCCTTTGCAAGTTCAGTTACCTGGAAGCCCATTAATTCGATCATTGCCGGCACCTTATCACCGGCTCCCACAATGTAACCAATCTTGGTTCCGGCAGTTTTGAGGTCAACTTTAATTTCTTTAGGCTCTGCCTTGCTGAAATAAGTTACCCTCGGAATATGCTCATAATTGATGGTATGCAACACCATTGGCATTTCCTGCTTCACGGGAGCAACTGACTTTTTCCCACTGTTTGTCCGAACAAGAATCGGCAAAGGTTCCCTGTCGATTGTATGCTGGGGAACCACAATAACCGGATGAAAAAATTCACCAATAGCCGGATCAACGATACGGTTCATGACGGGTTCATTAAAGGTAAAATTTGTTCCAGCTATTTGCAATGTAAACTGAACACTAAAAGTGGGATCATTTTGTGCCTTACCAATCAATTGCTGGTTTGTAACATTAAAATGTCCGGCATTCATTGGATTCGCCAGCCAGTATGGCTGTGAAACCGGGTATGTGGCGGAAACAGGAAGTGCAACACCCTGATTCCAGTTAATATTTTGCTGAAGTTGAATCGTATTGGTAAAGGAGTATCCAGGCAGATTCAAACCCTGCAAAGAAACAGCTGCTGGAGACCTATTGATCACACTGACATTTATCTTCAAGGTATCTCCCTGCTTTACAAGTTGTTTCTCAGCCAAAGCTTCCAGGTGAATACCCGCTACTTCGAGAATCAGCTGAGCCACATCGTGTTGCTTTTGTTGCTTCCAGTATGGGTCTTTTGTATTTTCAAGCATTTTATGAATGGCAACCAAATTTGGCAAAGATGCAGCAGGGTTGGCAACATTATAGTTCAGAATCAACTCATCAATTGCGGCCTTGATGTTACTCGCTCCTTCCACCCGAGACCAGCTCTCGTTTACCCCATCCATTGGGTCTTTTTCTGCCTTTTCTCCCAGTGTATGTACAAAATATTCTGTAACAGCGCCACGGGAAGAAGCTGACCCAAAACCCTGACTACGGTGCTGACTTCTACTTTCTGCGGCTATTTCACCAATACTTTTACCCAAGAGTGGGAGAAATCCACCCACTTCTATTTTCATTTGATTCTCGCTGGTTGTATTACTTGTACCAAAACTGAAGGTATTCCAGAGAATACGTTTAGCCTGCCATACTGATACTCCGTTTTTAAGTTGTTCAGGAAACATGCTGGCATCAGCTGCTGCAATGAAAGCTTTCCGTGCAATAACTGCAGAACCTGAATGATGACCATGCCCTGCCCTGCTGTCTTCCGGGAAGCGGGTAATGATGATATCTGGCCTGAAATTCCGTATTACCCAAACAGCATCTGCCAGTATTTTTTCTTCATCCCATGTTGCCAAAGCTTCGTCAGTTCTTTTTGAAAAACCAAAATCAAAGGCCCTTGAAAAGAATTGTTCTGCACCATCAATACGTCGTGCTGCAAGCAATTCCTGGGTTCTGATCAGTCCCAGTTCAAAACCCTGCTCATTGCCAATCAAATTCTGTCCTCCATCACCCCTCGTCATGGCCATATATCCAGTCCTGTATTGCCTTTCCCGCGCCAGGTAGGCAAGCAGCCTGGTACTTTCATCATCCGGATGGGCAGCCATATACAAAACTGAACCAAGTACATTCAGTTTTTTCATTTCATGCAGGATTTCACTCCCGCTTTTGTGTAACTTTTTCTGTGCAGTTGAATTGTCTACTAAAAAGATTAAAAAGATCAGCGCCAAAGAAATTGACTTTAAGCGCACAGTGATTAGATTAAAGGAGTTCATAAGCAAGAAGGTTGGTATGTTAAAAATAGCAAAACGATGTGATTCTATTCGATTATGCAACAATTACTTTTAAAATCATGATTATCTTTATCCCATGAAAATTACTAATAACAACAAGTATCTGCCTTGTGCAAAAGGCATTTTCACCGGAATACTTTTTTTAGTACTTCAAACGTCTACTTTCGGGCAGGTCAATCCTTTCCAATACAGCATAAACAAGCAGGCAACCGGCAAACAAGGAGCCGTATCATCAGCACATCCCCTTGCCAGTGAGGTTGGACTGGAAATACTCAGACAAGGAGGCAATGCCTTTGATGCGGCAATCGCAACACAACTGGCATTGGCAGTAGTATATCCCGGCGCAGGTAATATTGGTGGAGGCGGTTTCCTCGTAGCTCATACCAAGGATGGGAAATCTATAGCCATTGATTACCGCGAAAGGGCCCCCGGCAGCGCTACGAGAGATATGTACCTGGATAAAGATGGTAACCCGTTGCTCAATTTAAGTCAACATGGTCATCTGGCAAGCGGTGTACCCGGCACTGTTGCAGGCTTATTCAGTACACATAAATATGCTAAACTCGACTTCTCCAAACTCATAGAGCCCGCAATCAAGCTGGCAGAAGAAGGTTTTGTGATAACGGCTTCAGAAGCACGCTCGCTCAATGGCAGTGCGTCAGCTTTTGTCAAATACAATACACAAACACCCGTATTTGTAAAATCAACCGGATGGAAGGCTGGAGATACCCTGATACAAAAAGAGCTTGCAGCTACCCTAAAAAGGATTCGTGACAATGGCTCGAAAGGATTCTACGAAGGTGAAACAGCCAGACTCATAGTAGCAGAAATGAAAAGAGGTGGAGGGATTATCAGTATTGAAGACCTTAAAAAATATGAAGCAGCAGAGCGGTCTCCTGTTGTTTTTGACTACAAAGGTTTTACAGTTATCGGTATGCCCATGCCAAGCAGTGGTGGCTTACTCATGCAGCAGATGATGAAAATGGTGGAAGATAGGAATATTGGGAGCATGGGATTCCATTCCCCTGAGGCCGTGCAACTGATGATTGAAGTAGAACGAAGGGCGTATGCTGACCGGGCTGAATTTATGGGCGACAGGGATTTTGTAAAAGTGCCTGTCAAAACCCTGGCAAGTGATGCTTATTTAAAAGGAAGGATGTCTGATTTTGTACCTGGTAAAGCGACACCAAGTGAGATGGTAAAACCGGGAAATCTGCAGGCAGAGAGTGATGAAACTACCCATCTATCTGTAGCAGACAAGTATGGCAATGCGGTAAGTGTCACAACCACGCTTAATGGAGGCTATGGGTCAAAAACAGTAGTTGGAGGTGCAGGTTTTCTGCTCAACAATGAAATGGATGATTTCAGTGTAAAACCAGGCGTACCCAATATGTTTGGTGCGGTTGGTAAAGAAGCCAATGCCATCCAGCCGGGTAAACGGATGCTCAGTTCGATGACACCAACAATTGTACTTAAGAACAAGAAACCCTGGCTCGTAGTTGGTACCCCCGGTGGAACAACCATACCCACATCAGTTTTTCAGACTCTTTTGAACATCATTGAATTCAAACAAAATGCATTGGACGCAGTAAATAATCCAAAGTTTCATCACCAGTGGTTGCCAGACCAGGTTATGGTGGAGCAAGATTTTCCCAAGTCCTTGCAACAATCGCTTGAGTCAATGGGATATAAACTTACCAATCGCGGACAGATTGGTCGCACTGAAGTTATCAGCATAACCCGAAATGGAAAAAAGATTTCGGCTATTGAAGCTGTAGCCGACAAACGTGGTGACGATCACGCTTCGGCATATTGAATATGAAGCGCATTACCAAGATAACCGCTGTCATTTTAGCGATACTCGCAGGCTTATTCATTTGCCTGTGGTTGGTATTCAGGATTCCGAGTGTTCAAACCAGGCTGGTAGGTTTGGCTGCTGGGATGATTAGTAAATCATTAAAAACCGAAGTGAGTGTACAACACGTAGATATCACCCCATTTAACCGGTATCTGATAGAAGGGGTATTGATCAGGGATCTCAAAAAAGATACGCTATTATATGCAGGTGTGATCAGCATAAAAATTACAGACTGGTTTTTCCTCAAAGATGAAATTACAGTCCAATATATTGGATTAAAAAATACATCTATTCACACCTCCAGAACGGACAGTGTATGGAATTACAATTTCATAGCAAAATCTTTAGCAGGCAATAAAAATGCCCCTAAGAACTCCTCCAGTCAAATTCATTTTGACCTTGAGGATTTAGACTTAAATAACATAAGTTTTTTTATTGAAGACAGGTGGCGTGGCGAGAATCAAACAATTCATTTAGATAAGCTGACATTGAATGCCAGTGAAATAAATCTAGAAAAAAAGAAAATAAGCTTAAATGAAATCGAAATAACTAAACCGGAATTCAGCATTTACAGATATGATGGGTTAAGACCCGATTCACTAAAACCCAAAACCAACCCCAGGGTAGATGGACAATTATACTGGAATCCGGAAAAATGGGCAATCACTGCAAAAAATATTAAAATCAAATCAGGTACTTTCAAAAGTGACCTGAAAACAGAAAGAATGCCATACAAGCACTTTGATGGCGCACATCTGCAGTTTAATGGAATTGATGGAGAAATTGAAAAACTTAGTTTTAATAACGATAGCATTGAGGCTAAACTGGATTTAAAAACAATTGAACGAAGTGG
>JBILSG010000158.1:0-5852 GCA_044372235.1 Chitinophagaceae bacterium | reverse complement strand
AAAGGATAAACCTTTGAAACTGGCATGTGGAATGCTGTCAAGATGACCATGTTCTGCTACAAGTACCCTGGTAAAATCTCCTCCATTCATCAGTGCATTGTGGTATTCCCAATCTGCAGCAGGTACTATTTTATTTTCAGCACTTACTTTATAGGCGCTGTTGAAAATTCCCCAGTCACCATCTCCCGAAACATGACATCCCATTCTTCCAATAGCATAGGCAATCATCAGTGCAGGTGCAGCTGAATCTATCAAATGTCTGACGCCAATTTTTTTTGACCTTGCAAAAAGGATAATGACTGTTGCCGCAAGAATGAGGCCACCATAAAAAGTAAGTCCACTGGGAGAAAGGAGATTCCCAATTGGATCTTGAATAAATCTATCCCAATTCTCGAGGTTATCGAAAATTTTTGCACCCAAAAATCCTGCTATTGCTGCATAGACGGTAATGTCTCCTACCCTTTCGTGTGGATAAACCTTTATTGTTTTTTCTTCCGGCTTTGGAAGAGCCTGTTTTTTCTTTTCATAGTATTTAAGTCCGGAGAACAGCAAGCCCAGAAATAAACCACCGACTAAAGAACCCTGGCTGGAAAAAACATATTCCTGAGGGTTTACACCACTGTCATTTAAAAATACACCAAGCAGTTTGTAACCAACCAGAAAACCAAATCCAAAATTGGATAGTAATTCTACAGTACTTGCTGGTTTTCCAACAGTTATTTTCTCATCAATTGGAGAAAGGAGTCCGAGCGACTCCTTTCTCATCATTTCCTTTCTCAACAAGATTGAGGCTACTACAAATGCTATAGCTACCAGGAATCCAAAAGAATTGATATACTGCGTGAAAACCGGAGGATTGGTAAGACCCAGGGCGTCCTTAAGGAAGAAATAAAGGTTAGGATACATAAAATCAGTTACAGTATTCTTCGTAAGCAGCCATAAGGTTTTGGGCAATCATCTGTGCAGGACGACCTTCGATCTGATGTCTTTCAATCATGTGAACGAGTTGTCCGTCTTTAAAAAGGGCAACTGCAGGTGATGAAGGCGGGTAAGGTAAAAGGTACTCCCTTAATTTTTTTACTGCATCAACATCAAAACCTGCGAATGTGGTAGTGAGTCTGTCTGGTTTTTTGGTGCCATTGTGAACAGACATGACAACACCCGGTCTTGCACTACCTGCAGAACATCCGCAAACAGAGTTAATTACAACCAATGTCGTTCCTTTATCGCTTACCATTGCATCTACATCTGAAGGGGTGAGTAACTCTTCAAAGCCTTGCTCTGTGAGTTCTTCTTTCATTGGAATTACAATTTGTGCTGGATACATATTGTTAAGATTTTAGGCAAAGTTACACTTTTGCGGCTTTTGAGGTAACTTAGCACAAATAAAGTTTGTTTTGAAAAAACTCATTTTACTTTTCTCTGTTTTTCTATCTACACAGCTCATTGCGCAGCAACAATCAGATACCATTATCGTAAAACAGGATACTGTTTTGACTCCTGATTCAGAACCTTTAGATACCGATACGGTTTTAAGGGTAATCAACCTTAATCCATTTTTTACGATCCAGGTTGATTCAACCCTTACTTACGATTTCCAGATAAACCGACCCAAGGCTAATTATTTTTTCTATCTGAAAAATGCCCCTATAGGTGTCAAGTTAGACAAGAGTACCGGACTGCTGTATTTTAAAGCTGATAAATCCTATTTTAAGAGTGGCAAGCTCAAATATGATATTCCTTATGCGGTAGAGCTGGGAGTTCAGAATTTGCGCAATGCAGAAGAACGTTTTGAATCAAGTTTTACCCTACTATTCTACAGTACCGAGGTAATTGTTTCAAAATTGAAGCCTACAGTTGGGAATTTAATGTATCTGGAAGAAGGGGATTCTATTCGTTTCAGGGTGCAATGTGAGGAAGGATCATTTCCCGTTGAACAAATTACCATCATAACCAATGAACCCATCAGTAATTTTAAAACTGTTGTAAAGTGTAATGATGAATTTGCCTGGATGGTGCCTTATGACTTTATACGTGATAATGATACAGCAAAACAGAAAACACTGGCCTTACAGTTTATTGGTGCCGACAAATTCAGGAACAGAGATACGGCTCTTGTTAAACTGGTAATCAAGCCGGGGATCAATTATATCCAGAAGAATCTTGAACATCAACAGGTTGCCGCTGAAATGAAAAAATACATTACCAACCTGAAGCTGACTTTTTATGTGATCAGTACCAACATAAAAAATAATAAGTCAACCCGAACAGGGTTTGACATAACCGGTTCTTCAACTGCGATGCTTGGCACCATCCTCTCAACTGCAGGTGAGTCAGTTGGAGCCAAAAATGTTGGAAAGGTATTGCCGAGTGTAGGTTTAACATTAGTGCCAGTAAAAGAGGCGGTAGCACCCAATAAGGTTCAGGAACAAAATACTGCTTCTCAGGTTAGGGCTACCATCAAACGCCTGGATTACATCCTTACGGAAAATATGATGATAGGTGATAAAGACCCAGACATTCTTGCAAAAACAAGAAAACTCAGGGATGAACTCAAACAGTCACAACTTCAGCTTGTAGACCTCCCCATGGTAGAATTTGATCCCAGGTACTCACAGGAACAGGCTGAAAAGTATTTCAATAATCCAAAGGTTAACAAGAAATACAGGCTTAAAGTCAACTGATGGACTTTAAGTTTTACATATACCCCAAAATCTTAAGCATACTTTGTGCTGATTGCTCCTTGGCATAAACCCAGTCGTGGAGTTTTCCATGTTTATCGTAACCGATAATCACATGTTTTGGAGAAGGAATCATACAATGCTTGATACCTCCATATCCGCTGATCTGATCCTGGTATGCGCCTGTATGGAAGAAGCCCAGATAGAGCGGCTCATCAGGAGCATTTCCAGTAAGCTTTGGAAGGAATACTTCATTAACATGTTCTTCAGAATCGTAGTAGTCGTGGCTATCGCATGTAATTCCACCTAATACAACACGCTGGTATTCATTTTGCCACTTGTTGATGGGTAGCATAAGAAATTTCTCTCCAATTCCCCAGGTATCTGGTAAGGTGGTGATAAAAGAAGAGTCAATCATATACCATATTTCCCTGTCATTTTGAATTTTTTCGGCAATGACTGAGTATATATGTGCCATACTCTCACCTACGGTGAAACTTCCGAATTCGGTGAAGATATCCGGCATGGGAACCTTGGCTTTTTTACAGGCTTTTTTGATGGTTCCAACTATCTCATTGATCATGAAAGCATAGTCGTATTCAAAGCCGAGAGAATGTTTGATGGGAAATCCTCCACCAATATTGATGGAGTCCAGTTCCGGACAAATCTTTTTTAGCTGGCAATAGAGGTTGATGACCTTGTTCAATTCACTCCAATAGTAGATGTCGTCTTTTATTCCTTTGTTCAGGAAAATATGCAACATCTTGAGTTGAAATTTTTCTTCATAACCTTCTATCTGATCCACATAAAACTCAAGGATATCTTTTGCGCGAATGCCCAGACGGGAAGTATAGAAAGGAAAATTTGGCTCTTCTTCAGCAGCTACCCTTATTCCTACTTTAAACGGAACCCTTACTCCACGCTTATACCTGTCCAATTCCTCTTTGTTATCCAGGATTGGAATAACATTTTTGAAACCGGTATTGATCAATCTTGAGATTCTGGTTGTATAAGGTTTTTGTTTGAATCCATTACATATGATGTAAGTATCCTTTGTAATCTTTCTCCTTTTATAAAGATTGTTGATTATTTCTATATCATATGCGTATGATGTCTCTAAATGGATATTATGCTGCAGGGCTTCTTCAACCACAAAAGAGAAGTGGGAACTTTTAGTACAATAGCAATAGTGGTATTGACCCTCATACTTGTGTTTCTTAAAAGCCTGCTCAAATAACGTTTTGGCCTTATTGATCTGGGACCCAATTTTGGGCAGGTAGGTAAGTTTGAGTGGAGTTCCGTATTTATCAATAATGGATTTCAGGTCTAACCCATTGAAATACAAATAACCATCCTTCATTTCAAAGCCTTCCTGTGGGAAGTAAAATGTTTGCTTTACCAGATCTGTGTAAGTATTGCTCATTGTAACCGGGGAACTAATTTTTTAGTAAGTATTGGATTGACAAAAGTAATTTTTTTGCCTGTCTTGAAACAAAAAAACCGGATGTTTATTTGACATCCGGTTATGATATTATTTTGAGATATTACTTAACTGACTGAACAAGTTGCTTGAAAGCTTCAGGAGTGTTCATGGCCATATCAGCCAAAACTTTACGATCGAGGTCAATACCTTTCACTTTAAGCTTGTTGATAAACTCAGAATATTTCATCCCTTCTTCCCTTACAGCAGCATTAATCCTTACAATCCAGAGACTTCTGTAATCTCTTTTCTTCAATTTACGGCCAACGTAGCTGTAAGTGAGACCTTTTTCCAGTACGTTTTTGGCTACTGTATATACATTTTTACGCTTGCCGTAAAAACCTTTTGCTTGTTTGAGAATTCTTTTTCTGCGAGCCCTGGAGGCTACTGCATTTTTTGAACGTGGCATATCTAAATTAGTTTAAATGAATGAAGAAATGAGATTATTTCAGGCGCAATAACCTTTTTACGAAGTCAAGATTTGCAGGATGAACCTGGCCTGTAATTCTCAATGCACGCTTACGCTTGGATGATTTTTTAGTAAGCAGGTGACCACGGGTTGGTTTTCTGAAAGTGATTTTTCCTGTTCCGGTGACCTTGAAAGTTTTTTTGGCCCTTGAGTGGGTCTTTACTTTTGGCATAAAACTAATTTAAACGTTACCCCTGCTGGTGCCTTCGAACAGACGAAGAACTTTTTTACCATTTGGGAATAGTCCCTAAGAATTGTCTTGGGGACTGCAAAATTATAATTTTTTTTTAAAATAACATGGATATCATCAAAATATCCACATATTTCTAATTTCCTGATGTCCAGGTATTGTTTTCAGGTTTAAAATCAGGGAAAATCTTCTGTGGATCAATAGTTATCATCTTCAGTTCCTCCTGTACAGGAAGTCTTGTTTTTACTGTTCCGGTATTTTGCCATACTTCTACAGGAAGTTTCTTAACACCTTTGATCCCTGAAATGGTTTCATAGGCTATGATCACAGGCATTGCACCTCTTTCCATATTTTCGATAGTAACAACAGCACCGTTTTTGGCATTGTTACCAACATATTCAACTTTTGTTACTGCCTGATCCAGACGCATATTTTCAAGTATCATGCTTTTCCAAAACCAGCCCAGGTCTTCTCCTACACTGCTTTCAATGCTGCGGAAGAAATCCCACGGGGATGGATGTTTGTACGCCCAGTCTCGGATATATTTTTTAAAGGCAGAATCAAATCTTTTTTCACCTACAATTTGTTCACGCAGCAATGTCAGTGCAAATCCCGGTTTGAAATATAATGACAAGCCAATATTTGATTCCTTCATGCCATCAGGGGTTTTCATGACCGCTTCTGATTTGTCGCCATACATGAATTTAGCCATTGAATGGGCATCCCCAGCAGGCTGTGCATATTCTCCGTTGTTGAAATCTTTCGATGCAATATCATTAATGAAAGTGTTGAATCCTTCATCCATCCAACCATATTTCCTTTCGTTGCTACCTACTATCATGGGGAACCAGGTGTGACCGAATTCATGGTCTGTAACTCCCCAGAGGGAACCTGTTTTAGCAGTGGAACCACAGAAAACTATGCCCGGATATTCCATTCCACCAACATTACTTGCCACATTGGTTGCAATAGGATAAGGATACTCAAACCAGCGTTTGGAATAGTTTTCGATACTTGCCTTTGTATATTCAG
>JBILSG010000157.1:0-5867 GCA_044372235.1 Chitinophagaceae bacterium | reverse complement strand
AGTTCCAAAGGTATTGTTGCTGGAAAGGAAACACCTACACGGGTAGACACTTCTACATTAAAGTAATAATCACCGGCTGTTTACATCACTATAACTGCATTTAAATAAGAAAGGCTGCCCGAAATGGACAGCCTTCTTTTTTATCATGGATGATGGATATCAGTATCCGGGATTCTGCTTCAGATAGCCTGGCAGGTTAGAGGCTCCGTCAATTGCAGTTTGTGGCAGAGGAAATACACGTTTGTTCCTGTCGCTGCTTGTCTTCTCAGTCCAGCTTGCTTCAAACTTACCAAAACGTATCATATCTGTTCTGCGCTGCATCTCCCAGTACAACTCAAAACCACGCTCGCGGTAAATGAGGTCAAGGTTTACAGATGGCAACGCAGCTGCTTTCAAATTGCCTGAAACACGGGCAGTACGGAGTGCATTTACATCAGTCAATGCGCCAGCAGCATCGCCCTTACGCATCTTGGCTTCTGCACGCATGAGGTAAATATCTCCAAGACGAACTATTGGAATATCAGCTTGACCAAAATTCCTTCCACTAACAGATTTCTGACTGAACTCATATTTCAAAACACGGTAACCGGTGCTGTAATCACTGCCGGCAGTAGAGAAATTGATTTGCTCTGTATGGATAACCGGCGTGGTTGGCCTGTTGCGGGTGTTGTTGAACAACTTGCCCACTTTGAACTTGCCATCCGGACATTTTTGAAATACACCGGCAATCCTGATCAAACCATATTGTTGTCCACGCAGAATACCCCTGTCTACCCTGTAATTGGCAGCATCATAACAAGCTTCCTGCGTAACCGGATCAACATTTACATTTTTTTGGTAAAAACGGGGATCAGCATCGGCAGGATCCAACGGTGCATAGGCGTCTACCCAAGTTTTGTAGTAGTCAGGACCAAGACCAGGACCATCAGTACCATTGGCACCAGTATAGGCGGGAAGCGGGAACTGGTCACCTGAAAGGGAGAAATAAGCCAACCTATTGTGTCCGTTCAATTCTGCACGCTGGTCAACCGCAAAGATGAGCTCCTTATTGGTGTTGTTATCATCATTGAAAATGGCCCAATAATTGGGTGACAAAGCATATTGGTTGCTTGCAATAATCCTATTGGTGTACTCAATGACCTTGTCCATGTCTTCCGGCTTAAAAGTGAAAGTAGCCGCATAACGATCACGGTAAACCGCTGCATTCAGATGCAGTTTGGCCAACAAGCCCCAAACACCGGCTTTGGTCAGGCGACCTGGACCAGTTGTATTGTCCAACAAGGGCTCAACTTCCAGGAACACTTTTTTGAGATACTCCACCGCTTCATCACCACGGATGATCTTGGATGCTGCTCCTGGATCCTCTTTTACAAATACGATGCCCCACAAATCCAGAAAAAGCAGGTTGTAAAAACCATACATGCCTTTGGCTTCCGCAAGGTATTTAGCTGCATTGGGGTCTTTGCTCAACTGCAATGAACTCACTGCTGAAACTGCGCGAGACAAAGACTGTGTCAATGGATTCCAAGTATTACGTACGTTGGCATTGCTGCTTGTAGTTGCATGACGTTTCAAATCCTGGTAAATACCATTATCCCCCCAATCAGTTCCACCACGGTAAGGCAGGATGGCTTCGTCTGATGAAATTTCCTGCAAGGCAAAAAGATTGGTATGCAAGTATATATTTGGCAGGTTGGCATAAACCGGCGCAATGGTGCCATCTGCAATCTGCTTTTCGGTAAGACCGGTTACGGAAGACTCGTCGAGGATGGTCTCATTGAGCTTGGAGCAGCTTCCCAAGAGGGAAACAAAGCCCATCGATGCGAGTAAAATGAATACTTTATTTTTCATGATGCTTGATTTAGAAAGTTACGTTGAGTCCGAATACGATACTTCTTGCTTTAGGGTAGCTTAAAAGGTCGATACCATAAGAAGAGACACCATTGATAGTACGATCTGCATTCACCTCCGGATCATATCCGTCATACTTGGTGATGACAAAAAGATTTTGCCCTGTTACTGAAAGCCTCAGGCTGGAAACCGCTTTACCCAATGCTGAATTGCGGGTATCAAAGCTATACCCCAATGCCAAGTTATTCAAGCGAAGGTAAGCACCATCTTTGAGGTACCTTGAACTTACCGGTGCTGAGTTGCTGATAGACTCCTTGGCATCACGGATCGCTTCGGCAGTGGTGTTTACACTCTTAGACAACCTATTCTTGTAAAAACTTGCATTGGCGGTATTGTCGTAGATCTTGTTTCCGGAAACACCATTGAAGTTGGCTACCAGGTCAAAACTCTTGTAGGAAAGGTTTCCAGAGAAAGCATAGATAACTTTGGGAAGGGCTGTTCCCATAGCCTGCCTATCCTTATCACCACTGATACCATCCCCATCAATATCCTTGTAAGTGCTCAATCCCTGTGCATCAAAGCCTGTCCACTCTCTCAAGAAGAAAGTACCGATGGGTTGGCCATTGATGTAACCATTGATGGTTGCTGAAGTTAAACCTGCACCTGAAGCAGAACCCGACTGGATAACGGAATAAGGCGAGTTCTCAACGATGTTTTTCAGGAATGCTGCATTGGCAGAAACCGAGAATTTCATGTCTTTGTTGATATTTCCCCTGTACTCCAGGTCAAACTCAATACCGCTGTTGGTAATGGTCATATCCTCAACGTTGGTCCAGAAGGTACCTGCTGGTTGAATTGGATCAGCTGGAATGACTTCAAGGAGGATATTGTTGGAGTTTTTAATGAAATAATCTACCGAACCATTCAACTTGCCTTTAAGCAATCCGAAATCAATACCAACATTTGTTTGTGTAGAAACTTCCCACTGAATATCCGGATTGGCAAGGCGTGAATAAACAATACCGGCTGGGAAAGTAGACGAAGGATCCAGCGGATAACTTGAAGCAGCAGATACTGTTGAAGTGTACAGGGCCTGGGTAATCTTCGATGGAATCTCCTGATTACCTGTCTGTCCCCATCCTGCACGTAACTTCAGGTTGCTGAATGGTGAATTTTGCATGAAGTCTTCTTCACTGATTCTCCAACCCAACGAGAATGAAGGGAAATAACCATATTTGTTGTTGGCACCGAACTTGCTGGAACCATCCATACGGAAATTGACTGTTGCGAGGTATTTATCCCGGTAAGAGTAGTTCACGCGTGAAAAGAAAGACTGCAGTTCATTAACTACAGCATAACCTGAAGGCCTGTTATTAGCCAAAGTCAGTTCCTGTCCGATACCCGGATTGTAAATAGGCTCTACGGGAGTCAATGGTATTTTATTGATGCTCCAAGCCCTTCCCTGCAGGTAGATATCCTGGAAGGAATGTCCTGCCAATGCAGAAAACTTATGGTCGCTGACATTGAAGTTATAGGTCAGGTAGTTCTCGATAAGGGTATTCTTGTTGATGATATTGTATGTTTCAAGCCTGCCATCTCGCTGCGGAACAAGGTTGCCCAGGCTCTGAACATCACGAGTAGCTGTTGAATTATCTACACCAAAGTTCATCTTATACGTCAGTCCCTTCGTGATCCTCAGAGAAGGAGAAATACTTCCGATAACCCTGTTGGTGATGGTATTGTCCTTATCGAGCTTGAAAGTGAGCAACGGGTTGTTGAACAACTGATAGGCAGCAATATTTCCCTGTGGATCATATGCTGAATATGTGGGGTTATTGCTGATGGCATCACCAATGGCGCCGCCTACGTTGGGTCTTACCTGTTTGGTGCTGTTGGCACTGAGGTTGACATCAACTACGAGGCGGTCGTTAAAAAACTTCTGTGTGGCATTGAACCTGCCAGAGTACCTGTCTAGGTTATTAGTCTTGATGATACCCTGCTGCTTTTGCATACCGAATGATGCGAAATACGTAAGTTTATCTGCACCACCGCTCATGGTCAGGTTATGGTTCTGGGTATAAGCCCGGCGGAAAATCTCATCCTGCCAATCTGTATTTCCACCTTTATCATCCAGAATTCCACCGACTTCCGCAACCTTTTTCCTGAATTCAGCAGCTGAAAATACAGGCAGCTTATTGGCAACCTCAGAAACAGCCAGTGTGGAACTGAAATTCATGGTGGAAACACCAGCCTTTCCTTTTTTGGTGGTAATCAGAATTACACCATTGGCACCACGTGCACCGTATATAGCTGTTGCTGATGCGTCTTTCAACACGTCCATAGACTCAATATCAGCTGGATTGATGAAGTTAAGCGGATCACCGTTACCGGTTGAAGAGTTATCGAGTGGTAAACCATCTACTACGAAAAGCGGTGTACTTCCTGTACGAACGCCACCCGGACCCCGAATGGTTATACCCTGGTTGGCACCTGGCTCACCACTGGCAGATACCACATTCACACCAGCTACCTTGCCTTGTAACAACTGCTGGGGTGCATTGATAACACCGCGGTTGAAGGATTCAGCCTTAACACTTTTTACAGCACCTGTAACATCTCTTTTAGACTGTGTACCATACCCTACTACAACAATCTGGGAAAGTTCGCCTGTAGCAGATTGCAGAGAAAGGTCTATCGTAGTTCTGTTACCAGCCACTATTTCCTGTGTGTTATACCCAATGAAGGACACTACCAGAACCGCCATGTCATCAGGAATGGATACGGAAAAGTTACCCTGTCCGTCTGTCAGCGCACTTGCAGACGTTCCTTTAACTGTAACACTGGCTCCTGCCAGGCCACTGCCATTGGCTGCATCAGTGATTCTTCCTTTGACGATTCTGTCGAATGACTTTTCTAGGATTGATTTTTCAGAAGCTTCAAACGCTGATAAGCGCGTTGTGGAGCCTAAAATCAATCCAAATAGCAACAGACATGCCATCAATTTTGGCCATGTCTGTAAAATTTTGGAAATGCTCATTGTTGGTTAATTTTTTTCTAAAGTAGTGAAAATATGTGCAATGGTAGAATTCCTAATTAAATTAAGCATGACCTTCATGTTAATAAACTGTGAGCTGTATGAAAAAATATATTTTGACTGCTGTATTGGTAACTGGGCTTTATGCAGCCGCTGCACAGTCTAAAAACTTTCTGGACGTACCCTATATCGAAGTAAACGGATACGCAGATACGCTGGTTACTCCAAACGAAATTGTTATTAAAATCCTGATAGCCGAAAGTGACCTGAAAAACAAGGTTCAGCTGGAAGAACAGGAAAAAAAACTGGTATCGGCATTGAGGGGATTGGGAATTAAACCAGAAAGTCAATTGACTGCATCCGGGATGCAAAGTGATTACAGGTATTATGTCTTGAAACAAAAGGATGTTTTGAAAAGCAAAGAATATCTCTTGCGTGTAGACAATGCGGTAATTGCAACAAAAGTATTCATGGAGTTGGAAAAATTGGGGATGGCTAACGCAGAAGTGGTGAGGGTAAGACATACGGATATAGAAGCCATTCGAAATGCATGCAGGGTTGCGGCTGTAAAGAATGCTTACACAAGGGCTGTTTCGCTGACTGCCCCGCTGAAATCGGGTGTTGGTATCCCATTACACATTACCGATTACAGCCAGGATGGGGATGCCACCGCATTGAACAGCATCAGGATTCGGGGGTTCTCTTCCATGGCCAAATCCGAGGAGGCATTGCCGGCATTGGATTTTGAAAAAATTAACCTGAGTATATCCATACAGGTGAAATTCGCCCTGAAATAAAGGTTTTTTAGTCAGTTTTTCGTATCTTTGCAATCCACTTGCCCAGGTGGCGAACCTGCCTGCCGGCAGGCAGGATTGGTAGACGCATGGATAATGGCAGTTCTTTGGTTATTGTTGTTTATGCCATCAAAAGCATAAATAGAAACTATATTTACGTTGGTATGACGAATAACTTCGAAAGAAGG
>JBILSG010000156.1:0-5871 GCA_044372235.1 Chitinophagaceae bacterium | reverse complement strand
TCATCCAATTTTCATGCAACAAGAAAGAAATTATAACCCCATTGTTGTTGTCAGATTTGGAATCTGCCAAAAATCCTCGTCCTAAACCAAACCTTTCAGCCGGACTATTTGCATACTATCCGTTTAATGGAAATACAAATGATGCATCTGGTAGTTTTTTGCATGGAACTCCTCAGAATGTTACCCTCACAACAGACAGAAAGGGAAAAAGAAATGCAGCTTATCTTTTCAATAATAAGTTGGCAGATGCCCGGATTACAATTCCTGGAGATGCCCGTTTTTCTCTGGATGGTGATTTTACAATTGCCTATTGGGTATTGGTGACTGAGTTTACCACTAATAACATTGAAACAGATCCATTTATCAGCATATTATATCAGCGGGCAAAGTGGGCATTTAATACTACAAAAACATCTATAAATCCTTTGGTCTTTACAATGGGTTTTGGGGCTATTTATGCAACGCCCCAATCAGTTGGCGTAGCTGGTGAGACGAAACTTAAGGCATGGAAACATTGCATTGTAAGCTATCATAAATCTTCAGGAACAATCCGCTACTATTTCAATGGTATTTTAGCAAAAGAACAAACTGGACTTGATTTAGGGTTATCGTTAACTGACATAGAGGTAACAATAGGTGGGAATTACAATTTTACTGGTCTTGTAGGGAAAATTGATGAAGTGCGGTTTTATAATCGAGCTATAACTGCTGCAGAAGCCAGTGCACTTGCAAAACTTTAATTTTAAACTAGTGGGATTGGAGTGATGTCAATCCCACTAGTTTAAAGTTTTGTAATTGAGTTATCTCCCTGCCAATTCTTTAACCTTTGCCCAAACGCCATCATCAACAGGTATACCCAGGCGCATATTCTCTTCACGGGTTTGAATAGAACGTTCACCGGGATAATTGATGCTTCCGTTTTCTGCTGCCGGCACGGAGTCCCTGAGTTGTTGAATGGTTTCTGCCAGGGCATTGTCTACGAAAGCCTGATCGTTGATTTTAAGTGGATCGATAGCTATAAAAACCTGGCAACAGCTGCCACAACTCCCCAGGTTTTTCCTATCTACACCTGCTGTTGTAAGTCCGCCTGAAAACAGTGCCGATAATAAATCAAGCATCACTGCAAAGCCACTGCCTTTCCAGTATCCCATGGGCAGGATTCTTCTGGTTGCTTCAATGGCTCCAGGATCATCGGTGAGTTGTCCGTTATCGTCAAAACCACCGGGATAGGGTAGTTTTTGTCCGGCCAGTCTGGTTACCTGCAACTTTCCATAGGAATATTGAGACATGGCCATATCTAGCACTACGTGACCTGTTGCTCTTGGAATACCAATGATGAACGGATTGTTTCCAATGGCACTGGATTTTCCACCCCATGCAGGCATGCATGATTCCGTATTGGTCCAGCACATGCTGATAAAACCTTTTTCTGCCGCCTGCCAGCCAAAGGCGCCACCGCGCATCCAGTGTGTGGTATTGCGGAGGCTTACCATGCCCATGCCATTCTCCGCTGCTATCTCAGTTGCCCTGTTCATACAGCTGATGGCGTTTAAGATACCCGGACCGAGTTGTCCGTCGTATACTTCCATACTCCCCATGGCAGCAACCAGCTGTGGTTCGCCAAGTGGATCAACCCATCCTTTATCGAGGTAATCCACAAACCTTTCCACCCGGTTCAGTCCGTGTGAATATACCCCGTCTCTGCTGGATTCAGTATGAATGCGGGCGCATGTTGCAGCTTTTTCTTCGGGCATGCCAGCCCGGATAAATGCCCTGCATACAGTCTCCTGCATTTCCTCAAATGGTATCCTTGTTTTCATAGCCGTAAGTTAATTCATTGTACGGAAATGGTTTCATGGAAATGCTGCCGCATTATGATTAAATTTGTAATCAAATTATGGAAACCGTGTCACAACCCAAGCGTTATCTTGTTACATCTGCACTGCCTTATGCCAACGGACTGAAGCATGTCGGTCACCTGGCTGGGGCATATATACCTGCTGATATCTATACCCGTTACCTGCGTGCACAAAAACGTGATGTGGTTTTTGTCTGCGGAAGCGACGAGCATGGAACCGCCATACCTATCCAGGCTATGAAGGAAGGTACCACAGCACAGGCAATCATCGACAAGTACCACCAGGCCATGAAGGAGGATTTTGCCGATCTCCATATCAGTTTTGATGTGTATCACAGAACCTCAGATCCGCTACACCATGAAACTTCCAGGGAGTTTTTTACCTACTTGCATGACCGTGGGGAGCTGGAAACCAAAGAGACTGAACAATATTTCGACGAGGGGTCGCAAACTTTTTTGGCCGACAGGTTTATCAAGGGTGTTTGTCCGCATTGTAAAAGCGACAGGGCCTTCGGCGACCAGTGCGAATCCTGCGGCACCGCACTGAGTCCGGATGAACTCATCAATCCGGTCAGCACCATCAGTGGGCAGTCGCCTGTCAAAAGAAAAACCACCCATTGGTACCTCCCTCTGGCCCGGCACGAAGAATTTCTGCGCAAATGGATTCTCGAGGAACATAAAGATGACTGGCGGGCTTCTGTGGTTGGACAGTGTAAGAGCTGGATAGATGGTGGATTGCAATCGCGGGCAGTGACAAGAGATTTGAACTGGGGGGTGCAAGTGCCCCTGGAGGAAGCCAGCGGCAAAGTATTATATGTTTGGTTTGATGCGCCTATCGGCTATATTTCAGCCACCAAACAATGGGCACTGGATAACAACAAAGACTGGAAACCATACTGGTATGATCAGGATACGCAATTGGTGCATTTCATTGGCAAGGACAACATCGTGTTCCATTGCATCATCTTCCCCACCATGCTCAAGCTGCATGGGAACATTCTGCCTGCCAATGTGCCGGCCAATGAATTCCTGAACCTGGAAGGCGACAAGATGAGCACCAGCCGCAACTGGAAGCTGGAAATGCGAGATTTTATTCTGGCATTTGTGAAGAAGGAAAATGGTGGCGACCAATGCGTGGACATGCTGCGCTACTACCTCACTCAGATTGCACCGGAAAGTAAGGACTCAGAGTTTACATGGAAAGGTTTTCAGGACGCCGTCAACAGTGAACTGGTCTCTATTTTCGGTAACTATGTGAACAGGACTTTTGTGTTGATGCACAAGCTCTGTGGCGGTAAAGTGCCCCGCTACCACTCAGACATTGCTGATGAAAAGGATAATCAACTCATTCAGGATATTGCTGCAGCGAAAGTTAAGATAGAATCTTTGTTGGAGCAATACAAGTTCCGGGAAGCGCTCTTTGATGTGATCGACCTTTCAAGGAAAGGCAATCGTTACATGCAGGAAAAAGAACCCTGGATCCTGGCCAAGACTGTGGCGGAGAACCCGGCAAATCAACTGCTTATCGATAACTGTTTGTATAATTGCTTGCAGCTGACTGCTAACCTGGCTATCCTCATCAATCCCTTCCTGCCTTCAACCGCCCGCAAAATGTGTCACATGATGAAAGTGGTTGATAAGATACTCGATTGGCAAAATGCTGGTAGCATGAAGTTGCTGAGCATGGGATACAGTCTTCGTGAACCACAACTCCTGTTCCGGAAAATCGAAGATCAGGAGATTGCAGACCAAATACAAATTTTGAAATCAGCCGCTATGCAACACGCAGAACAACAACCTGAAGCTCCTGCATCACCCGCAGTGCCTGTAAACGACCTGAAAGCAGAAATCGTTTTTGATGATTTTGGAAAGATAGATTTGCGTACAGGCATCATCATTGCGGCGCAGAAAGTGCCCAAGGCAGATAAATTGCTGCAACTGGAAGTGGACCTGGGTTTTGAAAAAAGGACTATCCTTTCTGGTATTGCCATGCACTTTGAACCCGAAGCCATCATAGGACAGCAGGTGGTGATAGTAGCCAACCTGGCTCCCCGGAAAATGCGCGGTATCGACAGCAATGGCATGATCCTGATGGCAGAAGATGCATCTGGTAAACTGCATTTTGTTGGAGCTGGAGAAGCTTCACTTGGAGGCTGGAAGGTGAGTTAAAAGCGGAAGATATCCCGTAAATTACAACTTGGATATGCAGTTGTGAATTGACTGTCATTGCCAACCAATACTTTATGCCAATGATGCCCCAAATCAAAAAAGTTGCCGTGCTGGGAAGCGGTATTATGGGTTCCCGGATTGCATGCCATTTTGCCGGCATTGGTGTGCCGGTATTGCTGCTGGATATGCCCACAACAGCGCCGGTAACTGCATCTGGCAAGGTTTTCAGGAACCAGTTGGTAGATAAAGCCTTGCAGCAAGCTGTTCAATCCAATCCATCACCAGTATTCCATAAGGATGTTGTCAAGCGCATAACCACCGGGAACTTTGAGGATGATCTGCATCTGATTGCCGGGTGCGATTGGATTGTGGAAGTGGTGGTTGAGCGGATCGATGTTAAAGCACAATTGTATGAACAGGTGGAACGCTTCCGCAAGCCTGGCACAATCATTACCACCAATACCTCCGGTATCCCTATACAACTCCTGGCAGCCGGACGATCTCCTGATTTTCAAAAGCATTTTTGCGGCACCCATTTCTTCAATCCCCCAAGATACCTGCGTTTGCTGGAAATTACGCCCACCTCTGCAACGGCGCAATGGGTTGTTGATTTCCTCATGCATTATGGTGATCTCTTCCTAGGGAAAACTACCGTATTGTGCAAGGGTACTCCGGGATTCATTGCCAACAGGATTGGTACCTATGCAATGATGTTGATCATGGAGTTGATGCAGCAGATGAATTTGAGTATTGATGCCGTGGATGCTTTGACAGGCCCCATCATCGGCAGACCCAAGTCGGCTACTTTTCGCACCGTTGATATTGTAGGTATCGATACCATCATCCATGTAGCAAACGGACTCTTCGCCCACTGCAAGCATGATGAGTGCCACAGCCTGTTTCAGTTGCCGGAATGGCTCAAGCAAATGGGGGAGCAGCAATGGTTGGGAGATAAAACAGGACAAGGTTTTTTTAAGAAAACCAGGAATGCAGCAGGTGAAAAAGAGATCCTCACGCTCAACCTGAAAACAATGGCGTACGAACCACGCCAAAAGCCCCGCTTTGCAGCTTTCGATGCTGTCAAATCCATTGAAAATGCAGGACAGCGGATTGTCCGCCTGTGCGGCTCACCTGATGAAGTCGGTGAATTCTACCGCAGTTTTCATTACAGGCTTTTTGCCTATGTATCCAACAGGATTCCAGATATTGCGGATGCCATTTTCAGTATAGACAATGCACTCATGGCCGGTTTTAACTGGGAGATAGGCGCTTTCGAAACCTGGGATCTTCTAGGAGTGGAACAAACTGTTGAAGCCATGGACCAAGCGGGCATCGCTGTTGCCCCTTGGGTCAGAGATATGCTTGCGGCAGGAAACCCAAGTTTTTTTAAAGTGGTCAACGGCCGTCAAATGGCGTATTGTCCGCTTACCCAAACCTACATTGCTGTTCACGCAGCAGGACAGGAAAATGCCTTCATCGTCATGAAAAATTTTGCCGGACAAACAGTCTGGAAAAACAGTGCATGCAGAACCTATCACTTGGATGATGATGTGCTTGGCCTCGAGTGGTACACCAAGATGGGGAGTATAGGTGGCGAGGTTTTGGAAGGGATGGAGCGATCCATTTCCCTGGCAGAAGAAAAGTACAAGGGCCTGGTTATTGCCAATGAGGGAATTAATTTTTCAGCTGGTGCCAATGTAGGCATGATTTTCATGCTAGCCATCGAAGAAGAATATGATGAACTCGACATGGCCATCAGGCTATTTCAAAAAACCATGACGCGGGCACGCTATTCTTCCATCCCAGTTATAGTGGCACCGCATGCCCTTTCCCTCGGAGGAGCT
>JBILSG010000010.1:0-18425 GCA_044372235.1 Chitinophagaceae bacterium | reverse complement strand
TTTACCTGAATACAAGCGTCTGGAAATCCGGTGCACTTGGTTCTGGCTGGAGCTGGGATGATTTCAGTGAGGCATACATGACTGAAAGAAGTTGTTTCCCCGTTTATGGCAATGTTATTCAGTGGTTTCAGGAAAAATCCGTCAAGGAAAACCCGACATTTCCAGGCGATACGGTTGATATATTTGTTTACTCAATTCCGGAAGTGGATGGACCTGTTGATTTCAGCAAGCCTGGAGATCGTTTTGATGTTTCTAGAAATCAACACACAAATGCCTTTACCCTAAAAGAGGGTAAGGAGTCAATGGCTTCATCTAAAGTACCCTTCATTACAGATGGCATGGAAACAGGGTTAAAAATACTAAAAGACACCCTGCATAAAACCATCGGGATAGCCGACCAGTCTTTGATCAAAGCTGCAACTGGAAGAACAGCAGATACTGTTTATTCAAGATTAACTGATTCGGTTTTGCAAAAAATGATGCACCGCAGTGATAATTTTTATGCAGATATGCTGCTACTTATGGTGAGTCAGCAAAAGCTAAAATCAATGGATGAAGATGCAATCATAAGTAACATTATCAAACAAGACTTTAACCTGATGCCTCAAACCATTAATTGGGTTGACGGCAGCGGACTCAGCAGGTATAATCAGCTTACACCTGAAAGTCTTGTATATATTCTGAATAAGTTGAAGGATGAACAACCATGGGACCGCATAAAGCAAATATTCCCTTCTGACGGGGTGGGCACACTGAGTTTCTATAAACAGAGAACTGATGATTTTATCATTGCTAAAACCGGAACCCTCAGCGGTGTAATTTGTTTAAGTGGATATGTAAAATCAAAAAAAGGAAAGTGGCTTACTTTTTCAATCATGGTCAATAACCACAATACCCCAAATGCGGTAATCAGAAAAAAAATGGAAGCACTGCTCGAATCACTTTAAATACCAAAGCTGTCAATCAGGAAGTCATTTTTAACTTCGATAAATATAGGTTTCCCATCAAAATGAATCGTTGATTGCTGACAAAGGGAAAGTCGCTCAACGATATCCCTCATAGTCTCTTCAGCAAGTCTGGCTCCTGATTTCACAGCATGTTTTCTGGCCATTGCCCTGGACATTCGTTCCCTGTATTGCTGATGCAACATGGAGGTTGAATCCTTTACGTCTTCCAGAATCATCTCAAGCACCTGTTGGTCATTATCTGTAGGATGATCTGCAGGTGCGCCTTGCAATAAAAATGTATTGCTTCCAAAGGGTTCAAGCTGATAACCCATATGAAGCAAATCAGGCAAAATTGAATGGACTACCTGAGCATCTATGGGAGATAAATTAATGACTTGCGGGAAAAGGCTCTGTTGTATGGCCATTCCCTTTCCCTGCCAGGCTGACTTAAATTTCTCGAAAAGCACCTGCTGGTGAGCCAGTTGCTGGTGAAGAATAGTAATACCCTGATGCTGCTCGAAAACGATATAGGTCTGATGTAACTGAAAAACCGGACTGGTAAACAACAATTGCAGGGAAGCATTTCCAGGCCTTGATTTCCACTTCTCCATTTCTGTTTCAAACTGGTTACTTATTTGTGGCATATCAGCCTGAACAACTTGTTTTTCTTTGGGAGAAGACTCGAAAAAATCTTTCCAGTTGCTCAGGTTGCTGGAAGAGCCAATGCGGTGAGCCTGGTGCCGCTGAATGAAGGATTTATAAATGCCACCGCCCTCCGCCTCCAATTTATTTTCTGGGGTATAGGGCTTTGCTACTGCGTCAAGCTGCTGAATGGATGGTTCCAGGTTGAAATCCATAGAAGGTGCTATACTGAACTGAGCAAGAGCATGTCTTATAGCAGACCGGATGAAGGCATATACAATTTTCTCATCAACAAATTTAATTTCCTGTTTTGTTGGGTGAACGTTTACATCAACCTGTGCCGGATCCAGTTCAATAAATAAGGCGAAAAAGGGGAAACTTCCCTGTGGAATCATTTCTTCATAAGCACTGACAATAGCATGACTCAGATATGGATTCCGGACATATCGCTTGTTGACAAAAAGATATTGTTCACCCCTCGTTTTCTTTGCTGTTGCAGGTTTGCCGATATATCCGGAAACGTCCAGGTAGTCTGTTTTTTCTTTTACTGCAACAAGCTGACTTGTAAGACTGTTCCCGAAGAGCTGAATAATGCGCTGCTTCAGTACACCACGCTCCAGGTGAAATGTTTCCTGACCATTATTTGTCATGGAGAAAAATAATTCAGGAAATGCAAGGGCTACGTGTGTAAACTCCTCGGTGATATGACGCAACTCCACAGCATTACTGCGCAAAAAATTCCTACGTGCCGGAACATTAAAAAAGAGATTCTTCATGGCCACGGAAGTGCCTTGTGCAAAAGCACATGGCTGCTGCCTTGTTACCACACTGTTTTCCAGCTCGAGCTCAGTCCCCATCTCATCAGACACACGTCTTGTTTTCAGGATTACCTGCGCCACAGCTGCAATTGATGCAAGTGCTTCACCTCTGAAACCCATTGTACTGAGTCTGAATAAATCATCAACTGCACTGATTTTAGAAGTAGCGTGTCTCCCGAAGCAATTCCGCGCATCTGTTTCACTCATCCCAACACCATCATCTATAACCTGCAACAAAGACTTCCCCGCATCCTCAACAATGAGCCTGACTGAAGTTGCCCCTGCATCAACCGCATTTTCCAGCAATTCCTTCACAGCACTCGCAGGACGCTGAATTACCTCACCAGCAGCAATCTGATTGGCAAGATGAGCAGGAAGTGTCTGAATTTTGTTTTCCATGGGCGGATGCATGAGTTTTAGTATGTTAGGGTTTGGACAAAATGCATAACTTACAAAATTAATAAATCCATGCGTATGTTCAAGATAAGATCAGTAATCTCCTGCCTGCTCCTGTGCATTGTTTTTCAAACTAATGCTCAAAATAGCAACAGTTGGGTGGATAGTGTCATGAAAAGTCTTTCACCTGATGAAAAAATTGCACAGCTGATCATGGTAAGACTCTCTTCCATTGATCTGAGAACAAGAACCATCAGCTATTACGATTCCATTGTGGAAAGAGATATCAGGAAATACAATATTGGTGGCATCTGCCTGTTTCAGGGTCCCGCAGTAAAGCAGGCAGCACTTGTCAATTCTTTTCAGTCGTTTGCGAAAACACCTATACTCATCGCAATTGATGGTGAAACAGGGGTAGGCATGAGGGTTGACAGTATAACACCATTACCGAAAATGATGATGCTGGGAGCATTGAGAGACAGTTCACTGGTTTACAGGTATGGTAAATGGGTGGCAGAGCAATGCAAACAAATGGGCATTCAGGTCAATTTTGCCCCCGTAGTTGATGTAAATAACAATCCTGACAACCCTGTAATCAACGACAGGTCATTCGGAGAAAATAAATACACAGTAGCCCGGATGGCCACACAATATATGCTGGGAATGAAGGATGCGGGCATTATGGGTAGCGCCAAACATTTTCCAGGACATGGAGATGTGGCGGTAGACTCCCACCTCGACCTGCCTGTAATCAATAAAAATAGAGCGGAACTGGACACCCTGGAATTATATCCCTTCAAAAAACTTATTGAGGCCGGTGTTGGAAGTGTTATGGTAGGGCACCTTTTTATCCCTGCCATTGATAACACACCAAAGCGGGCGTCTTCTATTTCTGAGAAAAATGTAACCGGTCTGTTAAGAAATGAGCTTGGATTCAATGGATTGACATTTACCGATGCACTTGAAATGAAAGGAGTTGCAGCTGAGTTCCCGGATGGAGCGGCGGGCGTTGAATCCCTTATAGCAGGCAATGATATGCTTTGCCTGCCTGGTGAAGTAGGAACTGTTATTCAGAAAGTGAAGGCCGCAATAGCTGCGAACAGACTCAGCTGGGAAAAAATAGACGGGCACCTAAAAAAAGTGCTAGAAGCCAAGTTTGCCCATGGGCTATCTGCCTGGAAGCCAGTTTCCCTTTTAAATTTGACACAAAGACTTAATGAAGAGAGTGATGCCATAAAAAAGGAGGTTGCAGAAAAGGCCATTACCTTAGGCAGACTGGGTGACCCCAGCTCCTTTCCACTCAGGCAGGAAACAGCGGAAAATAAAGGAGGCAGAAAGAACATTGTACTGATTGACTATGCCAAAAATCGGAATACACACTTTGCCGCACTGATGAGGAAGAACTACAATGCAGATGTTTTTCTGGTAGACAATTCCAGTTCAGTTGCCTATGCAGACAGCCTTATGCAGGTTATTCAGTCTGATTATGATCATGTGATTATGGCCATTCATGAACTTCCCAGGTATCCGGCTAACAATTTCAACATGAATAAAGTTGTTGTAAACCTGTTCACCAGGATAGCAGCACTTAAATCAACTAACCTGTTCATTTTTGGCAATCCATACGCTGCAAAAAGTTTTTGTACGCTTAACAATATCCTCCTTTGTTATGATGACGATCCCATTACGCATGTTGCAGCAGCTGCAATGCTCAAGGGAGAAATCAGTCCTGAAGGCATCCTGCCCGTATCGGTGTGTGAAAGTCTGCCAGCAGGAACCAGTCTCAAAACTACTGTCAATATGTTAACAGCTAATGAATCAAAATCTGGTATTGGCATTGAGAAAACATCCAAAATAGACTCTGTAATCAATGATGCCATTGCAAGAAAAGCAGCACCTGGCATGGCACTGCTGGTGGTCAAAAACAACAGGATAATTATGGAGAAAACTTATGGCAACATGAGTTATACCGGTTCGGGGAAAGTAACACAGGAAACAGTTTTTGACATGGCTTCGGTAACTAAAATATGTGCTACAACACTTTCTGTGATGAAACTTTATGACGAAGGCAAAATTGACCTGGAAAAAACGCTGGGTGATTATATTCCATGGACAAAAAACACCAACAAAGAAGGCTTAAGGATTAGAGATATATTGTTGCACGAAGCCGGGCTCAAAGCATGGATACCTTTTTATAAGGAAATAGCAGACAGCACCTCGATGAAAGCCTTACCGGGTTATTTCAGTAAGAGACAAGACAATGGTTTTGGTATAAAAGTTGATGATTCCCTTTATATGCTAACTGCGTGGAGAGATACCATGATAAGTAGAATTTTAACCTCCCCACTTGAAAAAAAGAAAACTTATATATACAGTGACAATGACTTTATCTTTCTTGGCGAACTAGTCAAATCTATCAGTGGCTTGTCATTGGAACAATATGCCTGGAAGCATTTTTATGCCCCACTCGGCTTGAGAAGCACCGGGTTCAACCCTACCGGTTATATGAGTAAACAAACAATTGCCCCAACAGAACAAGATCCGTATTTCAGGGAAAGACTTGTTCAGGGATATGTGCATGATCCCGGTGCGGCGATGTTTGGAGGTATATCAGGGCACGCAGGACTTTTCAGCAATGCATATGAAACAGCAGTACTGATGAGTGTTGTTATGAATGGCGGGAAGCTTAATGGAAAAAGATTTTTTTCAGACAGCACAGTGAAACTTTTTACTGCATATCAGAGTGAAATCAGCAGACGCGGACTGGGTTTTGACAAACCAGAGAAAGACAATAACACCAGAAAATCCCCCTACCCGGCATTTGCAGTTTCAAGCTCAACGTTTGGTCATACCGGCTTTACAGGCACATGCACCTGGGCAGACCCTGAAAAGGGAATTGTATTTGTACTACTTGCCAACAGGGTACATCCAACCGCAAGCAATACTTTCGGAGAACTCAATGTAAGGGGAAAGGTGATGGAAGAAGTGTTTACAGCATATTGAGCTGGGTTCTTACAACAACTTTGGCGGCAACCCAGGCTTTTTGGTAGTTGGGTATCCTGATTCTTTCTTCAAGAATGCGCTGTGGTTGAACTGCCTTGATTTTTTTGAAAAGACTCAGGTAGTACTTGTAAGCGAGGTATACACCAAATCTTGCTTTTAATGGCAGCTGTGTGATTCCATCATATGCAGCATTGAAATCATTTTGTATGTCGGCTTCAATTTCTGCTTTCATTTTGTCTGTGAAATCCCTGAAATCCACTCCGGGAAAATAAACACGGTTCAGTTGCTGATAATCAGCTTTGACATCCCTTAAGAAATTAACTTTCTGGAATGCAGCACCCAGTGCCTGTGCACTTGGCTTTAGCTTCTCGTATTCATCTTTATCCCCATCACAGAAAACATACAAACACATCAATCCAACTACTTCTGCACTTCCATAAATATATTCAGCATAACCGTTTGCATCGTAAGTTGACTTGTTCAAATCAAACTCCATGCTTTTGAAAAAGGCCTCAATCAGTTCCGGATCAATGTTGTATTTGTTGACTGTAATCTGGAAACTATGTAAAATAGGATTAAGGCTGATTTTCTGCTCAATGGCAATGTATGTCTCTTTTTTAAATGCAGCAAGGAGAGATGATTTATCGTATCCGTGAAAAGTATCAACGATTTCATCCGCGAACCTGACCAGACCATAGATATCATAGATAGGCCCTCTGAGGTCTTTGTGCAGTAAACGGATCGCACTGCTGAAAGACGTGCTGTACCGTTCAGTAGTTATCCTGCTGCAATCATGTGCTACCTGATGAAAAACTCCAATCATATGGCTCTAATTAATTCAAACGTTTAACAATGTACGCTTTCAATAGGACTTATCATAAACAATTCAGAACAAATGAATATTATTTTTGTTCAGAGTTTATTAGCTTGGCCACTACCTCCCCACTAATCAGGCTTGGTGGCACTCCGGGTCCTGGCACTGTCAACTGACCTGTATAATAGAGATTACTTACTTTTTTACTCCTGCAAGACGGCTTAAGGATTGCAGTCTGCATAAGTGTATTGGCTAAGCCGTAAGCATTACCTTTAAATGCATTGTAATCATTTACAAAGTCTGAATAGGCATAAGCGCGTTTATAAACAATATGTTTTCTGATATCCATACCTGAGCGTTCAAGAAGTCTTTCACATAAAATATCAAAATAATGGTCTCTAATTTTATCATCATCACCGTTCAAGCCAGCTGCAACAGGTATCAGGAAGAAAAGATTTTCACAACCTTCAGGTGCCTGAGATGGATCAGTTACTGATGTAGCGCTCAGGTAAAACAAAGGATCAGTCGGCCATTGGGGATCAGTATAAATTTCAGCAGCGTGCCGGCCAAAAGGTACATCAAAGAAAAGCGAATGGTGCTGGAGTCCGGGAATCTTTGTGTTCACACCAACATAATAAATGAGGCAGCCAGGTGCCATTACACGTTTTTCCCAGTATGCATTAGAATAGCTTCTGTACTGTGGTTCAAGTAATTTCGTTTCCATGAAATGGTAATCAGCAGCACCAACCACTACATCTGCCTGATAATACATGCTATCAGCAGTTTTTACACCTTTTGCATTGCCCCCAACTACATCAATGCTGGTAATGGTTGTATTGAAATGAAACTTCACCCCCTGCTGAACTGCCAGTTTGTGCATCCCTTCAACAATCTTATACATGCCCCCCTTGGGAAACCAGGTTCCCAGTTTTACATCTGCATAGTTCATGAGGCTGTACAATGCAGGCGTGTTTTCAGGAAGTGCCCCCAGAAACAACACAGGGAATTCCATCATCTGTCTGATTTGTGGATGCTTAAAATATTTCCCTATGTGAGCTTTGATATCATTAAATACATCAAGCTTGAAAAGTCCTGCTATCAATTCAGCATCAAGAAATTCAAGGATGGATTGTCCTGGCTTGAATACAAGCTTGTTTATACCAACCTTATATTTATACGCAGCCTCTTCCATAAATGCATCCAGTTTTTGACCTGAACCAGGCTCAAGAGATTCAAAAGCTGATTTGAGTGAGTTGTAATCAGCGGGAACATCCATTTCCCCCTGCTCCCAATAAATTCTGTATGATGGATCAAGCCTGATTAACTCATAAAAATCGGAAGTCATCCTTCCAAAAGAAGCAAAATAACGGTCAAATACATCAGGCATCCAATACCAACTGGGGCCCATATCAAATGTGAAGCCATCCGTTTTAAAATGCCGTGCCCGTCCTCCAGGCTGGTCATGTTTTTCTACAACCGTTACATCCCAACCAAATTTTGCAAGAAAAGATGCAGCGGAGAGACCTGCAAAACCTGCACCTACAACAACCACTTTTTGAGACACCAATATAATTTTAGAATTTATTCAGTTCTGATTTTAACAACCTGCGGGCGAAATGAATCCTGCTTTTGATGGTTCCAAGAGGTTCATTCAGCATATCAGCAATTTCATGGTATTTATACCCTTCAAAATACAACATAAAAGGTTGCCTGAAAATGCTCGGCAATTCATAGATTGCCTTGTTAATATCTTTGATACGTATTGTTGCTTCAGCTCCGTTGGGTACAGCAGCCTGATTGTGATCCAGCAGGAACTCATTAGGAGTGCTGTCAAAAATGGTATTTTGCTTAGATTTTCTCCTATAATTGTTGATGAAGATATTGCGCATGATTGTATAAAGCCATGCCTTTATATTTGTGCCTACGCTGTACTTTTCTTGATTGGATAATGCCCTGAACATGGTTTCCTGAAGCAGGTCTTTTGCAGATTCCTGATCCTTTGTCAAGGTCACTGCAAAAGGACGCAGGTATTCTGAATTTTGAAGCAATAGCTGGTTGAATTCCTGAGTTGACATGTTCTTTTGTTTAAATAATCAATAACCAAATTTAAACAAAATTGACAGATGGACAAGTATTTCTGTTTAATTTTTTTAAAAATTACTTAAACATTTTTAATGTGCTGATAACCAGAACTATACAACTATTAGTTTAAATAAAAACTACTAAAAATTAAACAAGATTGGTAATGAACTCCGTAACTTCCTGTAAGGATTTCTTGAAATGAATTTGGGCAGGAATCTTCTTTTCATAGGTTGCTGCAAGCCTCCCTGATATGATTAAAGGTATATTCCCGAACCTCTTGAGTGATTGGTGAATGAACTTGTCAAAGTTAAATACACTAGAGACAGAAGTAAGGTGGGTATAAATAAAGTCAGGGTTCTTATACTTTGCAACATATTCTACATCATCCATAGGCACATTGGAACCAAGATACAAGACACGCAGCCCCCTGCTTTTCAGCAGATACTGAATAAAAAGTAGACCTAACTCATGGTATTCACCTTCTGGAAGAAAGAGCAAACCTGTTTTCTTGAGTTGGAAGATTGGGTTTACTGCTTCAGTTCCAACAATAAGCTTCTGTCTGATAATATTGGAAACAAGATGCTCCTGAGCCGGATTTATGTGACCTGTAATCCACAAAACACCAATCCTTTCCATGAAAGGGAATATAATCTGATGTATTGTTTTTTCTATCCCCTTGGCCCTGATATATTCTTCAAGACTATCCTCAAAACCTTCAAGATTCATATCAACCATTGCCTGAATGAGGGCATTGACAATGCGCTCCTGTTGGGCATGGATGTTGTTGATGCTCAAAATCTTATTCCGCATATCTTCTTCGGTCATGCGATCGATATGCGAAATTTTGAACCCGTATTTGTTGAGTAGAGAGATATTAAGGATTTTCTTCAACTCCTCATTATTGTAATAACGAATGTTGGTATCTGTCCTTTGGGGTTTGAGGAAATTGTAACGCTGCTCCCAAATACGTATCGTATGGGCCTTGATGCCAGTAAGATTCTCAAGATCTTTTATGGTAAATGCGTTCATTCTGCTAATAACACAATTTTAGGGGGAATGTTCAGTTTATGAGACTTGGGTAAACTGTGTAAAATCAACATCAGATCAATTTCACAGTTCGCAAAGTTAATTATTTGGTATAATTTGTCTAGAAATGATGAAAATGAAGACTATTGTTGAATCTTAATCAAGATATTCGCCCAAACAATCAACAAATAAAAAAGCCCTTTTTGTTAAAAAAGGGCATAAATATTTTTAAAAAAAATAAAATATTATCTCAATTGTTTCAATTTAGCGCTATCCAGGCCTTTTGCGAGTGACTTTGTAAGCTTCAGGTCCTGCAAAGCAGCAAGATGTCGCTCGTGGTGAAGATCTGTTCCAAGCAAATCAATCATCCCCTCTTCTGCCATCCATTCGGCAGCTTTCCTTACATGCGGACCATAATAATTGGAGAATGACAATAAATTAGCCTGGAAAATGAGTCCTGCATCATGCAATTCTTCTAACGCTTTTCGCTGGGTGTGGTAAAAATTATAACGTTCCGGATGTGCGAAAACCGGCTGATATCCCTGCAACTGCATTTCAAAAAAAACTTCCTTTAGTTGCATAGGAGGCTGAATAAAGGAAATTTCGACAAGTACCCAGTTGTTCCTGATACACAACAATGGATCTTTATCCTTTAGCAATTGTTCAAAATTACCATCAATCAGGTATTCGGCTGCAATATTTACCCTATTTTGAATGCCGGCATCATTTAATGCGGTATTGAGTCTGTCTGACCCGGCTGCAATTGATATTTTATCATTGCGCCAAATATCTTCCATAACATGTGGAGTAGCCGTAAACTCACTGTAACCTAGCTCAATAAGGCCATTGACAAGTTTTACTGACATCTCACTGTCCACTGCCCCATCATCAACTCCTGGCATAATATGGGAATGCACATCAGTTGATAACTCATGGAAAGGAAATAAGGAAGAACTCTTTTTTTGAAAAAAAGAAAACACATGTATTAATTAAGGATGAGAAACCACTGTCTGATATTCATTGTAAACTTTTTCCAAACCTTCACGCAAACTGGTTTTGAATGTCCAACCCAAACCTGTTAATTTGGATACATCCATTAGTTTTCGTGGGGTTCCATCTGGTTTTGACGAATCATATACCAGGTCACCTGTAAACCCAACGACCTCCCTTACCATCATAGCCAATTCCGTTATAGTCAAGTCAATGCCTGTTCCGATGTTAACCAGACCAGCTTCATTGTAATGATGCATCAGGTAAACACATGCATCTGCCAAGTCATCAGCATGTAAAAACTCCCTGCGTGGTGTTCCACTTCCCCAGATTACAACTTCTTTGGCACCAGCAATTTTTGCGTCATGGAATTTGCGAATGAACGTTGGGAGTACATGTGCATTTTCGAGATCATAATTATCATTCGGTCCGTACAAATTAGTTGGCATTACGGAGATGAAATTACAGCCATACTGATCTCTGTAAGCATCACATAACTTAATACCGGCAATCTTTGCTATGGCATAAGGCTCGTTGGTTTTCTCCAGTGGGCCGGTCAGCAAATATTCTTCTTTAAGAGGCTGGGGTGCCATCTTGGGGTAAATACAGGATGAACCCAGGAATAATAATTTTTTCACCCCGGTTGCATACGCAGAATGAATAACATTATTCTGAATCATCAGGTTCTCATACAAAAACTGTCCCCTGTATGTGTTATTTGCATGGATACCCCCAACCCGGGCTGCAGCCAGAAAAACATATGCAGGCCGTTCTATCTCAAAAAACTCATTTACTGCTTCCTGTGTACGCAGGTCAAGCTGAGAAGAAGTCCTGGTCAAAATATTCTCATAACCAAGTTTTACAAGATTTCGGTGGATTGCAGAACCCACCATACCTCGATGACCGGCTATATAAATTTTATCAAACTTATTCATGAGCATCATTCACAATAAAACCGGAATCTTTGAGCAGTTTCTCCTTTTTGAATAACTCTACATCACTTTCCACCATGTCTTTCACCAGCATTGGGAGGTCATACTTGGGCTGCCAGCCCAGTTTGGTCATTGCCTTTGTAGGATCACCTATCAAAAGATCAACTTCAGTTGGTCTAAAATATTTGGGGTCGACCGCAACTACTTCCTTCCCTGCTGGAACCTGAAATTCCGGATTAACTGAAGCTATGACATACCCTTTTTCCTCAACACCTTGCCCCCTGAATTCAAGTGTTATGCCAACTTCTGCAAAAGACATCCTGATAAATTCACGAACAGGAGTTGTTATCCCTGTTGCAATAACATAGTCCTCCGGCTGATCCTGCTGCAAAATTCTCCACATTGCCTCTACATAATCCTTGGCATGACCCCAGTCTCTCCGGGCATCTAGATTTCCTAGGTATATCTTGTCTTGCATACCCAATGCAATTTTTGCGACACCCCTTGTTATCTTTCTGGTAACAAAAGTTTCACCGCGCAGCGGACTTTCATGATTAAACAAAATACCATTTACAGCAAACATATTATATGCCTCTCTGTAATTGACAGTTATCCAGTAGCCATATAATTTTGCTACTCCGTATGGAGAACGGGGATAAAAAGGTGTAGTTTCCTTCTGCGGTACTTCCTGAACCAACCCATACAATTCAGAAGTTGAAGCCTGATAAATCTTTGTTTTGGCTGTTAGTCCCAATAGCCTAACCGCTTCCAGGATTCTCAAAGTACCAATACCATCAGCATTAGCAGTATACTCTGGCGTATCAAAACTCACTTTAACATGGCTCATGGCTGCCAGGTTATAAATCTCATCAGGTTGCGTTTCCTGTATGATCCTGATTAGATTGGTTGAATCAGTAAGATCACCGTAATGCAATGTAAGCTTGATGCCTTTTTCATGTGGGTCCTGATACAGATGATCTATACGGGCAGTATTAAAAAGGGATGATCTGCGTTTAATACCATGAACAATATACCCTTTGTTCAGCAATAATTCTGTGAGATATGCCCCATCTTGACCATTTACACCTGTAACCAATGCTACTTTTGCCATTTAAATATATATTGTTTTAATTTAGTTAGCGGTTTCAAAATTAAGGTAAATAAATGAGGTTTAAGTCCATTCACTACCCATGCTCTCCTGTCTTCTGTATTGGCGATAAGTCTCGACTTCAAACTCCGATTACTGATGCCTCCAGATCTCATGACAACAAGTAAACCATCCAAGTACTTGGCATCAATTTCAAATTTTAACAGCAAACGTAACATCATCTCATAATCTGCTGCGATACTAAAACGTGTATCAAACAGCCCATATTGTGAATACAAATTTCTTTTAATAAAAAAAGTAGGATGTGGGGGACTCCATCCATTGTAAAAGGCATTTCTATCGAAGCTTCCAGCCTGCCATTTCCTGGTTACCCTAGACAAATCCGTCCTATCCACACAAATCAAATTACCGTAAACTGCCTGGCAAGACGTCTGAATGAATACACCAGCAACTTTTTCAATAACATTCTGATCAACATAAAAATCATCTGCATTCAAAATTCCAACTATATCTCCAGTTGCCAAACCAATCCCCTTGTTCATGGCATGATACAAACCTTCATCCTTTTCCGATATTACCCTGGTAACATGAGGATATCCAGCAACAATTTCAAGGGTATTGTCATCAGAAAGTCCATCAATTACTATATGCTCAATATCAGACCATGTCTGCCTGGCTACGCTTTCAAGTGTATCCTTAATCGTATCGGCAGCATTCCTGCACACGGTAATGATTGAAATCTTCAAAAGCGGTTTCGTTTTTTAACTGCAGGATTACCCTGATAAACGGTATTTGATTCCATATCTGTAGTAATAACAGAACCTGCAGTAAGAACAGATTGTTCAGCTGCATGAACACCAGGACAAACAACTGAACGTGCGCCAATCCAGACACCTTCTGCTAAAACAACAGACTTTGCCATAAGCTCAAAATCAGGAGATTTGAAATTATGGTTTCCCGTACAAATAAAAGCTCCCTGAGAAATACAACTGTTACTGCCAATGATTACTTGCTCCATGTTGTCTATCCAGCAATTCTCCCCTAACCAGACATTGTCGCCCATATTTAGTTTCCAAGGGAATTTAATTATCACACCTGGTCTGATACGCGGCGATTTACCAATCTTGGCCCCAAAAAGTATTAAAACTATTTTCCTGAATCCGCTGAACGGAATCAGTGGATTGCGTACAAAAAGCAGACTGCAAAAAAACCAAAGGAGCTGTTTCAGGTATGAAGCATCAATGGATTGTTTATAGGCTATATTGTGTTCATCATATTTGCTCAAATCAACTTTCATCAGCTCGTAAATAATTTATCATAATAATATTCCGTCTGCATCTCATCAACATATTGTTTTGCTTTTTGCAAGGCCCCCTGCCGGAATTCCTCCCAATGGGAATTATCCAATTTTACAAAGGTATTGATAGCATCAAGAAATAAATTATCTGCTAACGGTATATCCATCCCTGCCTTACAACTCAACAAATTTCTCCATGGAGTTTGATTGCTGATCAAAACAGGACAACCAACAGACAACGCTTCAAAAATAGAGTGTCCAAAACTTTCTCCTTTAGTTGGCAATACAAACAAATGAACTTTCTCCATCAATTTTAATACTTCTGCGGGTTCTAAATCAAAATGCCACGAAATTTTTATTGTTTCGGGAAGGTTTTCAGCCATTTGCCGACATAGCTGAAAGTATGAGGGATCTTCTCTGATAACAGCGATCTCCAGCTCTACTTCACCTTCCACATTATTCAAAATGCTGAGTAAAAATGAAAGGTTTTTAATTGGATGAAGACGTGCAGAAAAAAGGATTCGGAGCTGTCCCTTTTGTTTATTAACAGTCAATAAAGCGGATGTAACTTGTGTGGGAATATTGGGTGCCGCAATCACATTTCGCACCATTGGAAATATTTTCCTTATTTCAAATTCTTCCGCTGAATCGGCAGCATGAAAAGTAACGTATTTCTCAACGCCTAGTACCCGTAAGAACAAACAATAAATAAATTTCTTAAAAGGTTTGTGAGCAAGTGCACTTGCTTTCAACATACCCCTTGGTGCAATGATAACTTTGCCAGACTGGTATGCCAGCCAAAGCGGAATAAACATGTTTGAAAACATGGAATTAAGGTAAATGCGGTCTGGTTCTACATGAGTCATATTTTTTTTAACAACCCCCATAGTCATTTTACCAGGAGAATAATAATATACATGGATGTTGTCTTGTTTCTGCCACTGGTCTGCTAATATCCCAGCAAATGCTGCCGATGAATGAAGATCCCTGTCTGATGTAAAAACAAATATTTCATGAGACGCACGAAGGTGACTTACCAGGTTTATAATTGATCTTACAGGACCGCCAGCCCTGAATGCGGGGGTGAACCAATCTGTAAAAATGAGAATTCTCAATTGAGGTTATTTTTTTGCAACCAGGCGCCCAAAACCACAAAAGACCACATAGTAGTCCATTTTTCACCTGAATGTCCGCATGAAAATTGCTTCCAGGCCTTGAGTAAATTTTTATGGTCTATAAAATCACTTGCTGAAAGAGAACGGATAGCCTGATCACAAACTTCAAAAAGGGAGCTGCGCATCCACCTGTCCATTGGCAAAACAAACCCTTTTTTGGGTCTGCGGTTTATACCTTCGGGTAGAAGGGGATTCAAAGTATCTATCAGCAATTGCTTTGGATATTTACTCATCTTAATGGCATCAGGTAAACCCAACATAAATTCTATCAGTCTCTGATCAAAAAAAGGCTCCCTGATTTCCAAACCGTTGGCCATTCCCATCTGATCATTATCCCGCAACAAAGTATTTGCTGCATAATAATTAAGTTCTGCCAAACTGTAATTGCTGATACAATAATCATCACCTGTCTGAAATAATTTCAAATCTTTCGTCAATGTAGCTAAAGGATTATAATCCAGCGTTGTAAACCTGGCTACATCAGCCATACTCATCATTTGTCTTAGCGCAGGATAGCAATCTTGAACCTGATGTGTTTTTGAAGACAATATTTTAGACAACCCAAATGCAAAAGCAGATGTTGAATTTTGAAGTAAGGAAGAAATATTCTTTCTAAAATAATGTGTACCATCAAACAATACCCTCCATTTTTGCAACAACTTTGCATACCTGAAACCGGGATATCCTGCAAATAATTCATCTCCGCCGAGACCGGATAGCATCACTTTCATTCCAGCCCTGGCTGCAGCAGCTGAAATCAAATATGTGTTTAAGCCATCTAAAGAGGGACTATCCAGGTTAGATAAAAAAGCAGATACCTGATGCTGACAATCATCAGAATGTATGGTAATTGCATGATGATTCGTCCTATATAATCTCGCAAATTCCGCTGCTTCCTTTGATTCGTCAAACCCCTCTTCTTCAAGACTCAAAGTAAATGTGTTTACCGGATTAGAGGAATGTAAAGACGCCAGGGCAACAACAGCAGAAGAATCAATACCTCCGGATAGAAATACACCCAATGGTACAACTCCCTGCAACCTTGAAGCCACAGCTTCGTTCAATAAGTTAAACAGATCTTTCCTTAAAGCAGTGGGATTAGGTGTTTGCTTAAAAACAATATTTTCAGGGCATAGCTTATAGTATCGGGTAAGATCAGAACCATATTGAGAAATCCTCGCATAACTACCGGGAGGTATCTCCAGAACATCCTGAATAAAAGTAGCAGGATATCCTGCAGATTGATACTGAAGATAACCCGCAACAGTCCTGGTGTCAATTGTATGATTCACGAGTCCGCTTGCAAGCATTGCCCTGATCTCAGATGAAAAGACACAGCTATTATTCTTACTGGTAAAATATAATGGCTTAACACCCATTCTGTCTCGGGCTAACCACAAGATTTGTTCAACTTTATCCCATAAAGCAAAAGCAAAAATTCCATTAAACTTATTCACACACGAAATACCCCAAGCAGCAAAGGCAGCAACTAACACTTCCGTATCTCCGTCAGAGATAAAATCATAAAGAGGTAGTTCCTTTTTAATATCCCTAAAATTATAGATCTCCCCATTGTAAATAAGTACATACCTGCCACTTGGATCAGTAAATGGTTGTGCAGAAGCAACAGTAAGATCCATTATAGATAGTCTTGCATGTGCCAATGATATAAAATTATCATGGTAAAATCCATTTCCATCCGGACCTCTGTGAGTAAGTTGACCAAGCATATTGGTCACCCTGCTTACTGAAGAGTCTATCTTACCATTATGCCATATGCCTGCAATACCGCAAATAATGAATATTTTAAGAGGTTATCTTAAAGAATTGATGTTGCAACCTTATCATACAACTGTTGATATTGTTCAGCAATACTTTTCACATCATATTTTCCTACCAAAGCAAAACCTTTTTCCCTTAAATCAGTGGCCTGTTGAGGGTCATTAATCAATTTGAGTACAGCATTTCTGATAGAAATGATTGAAGAGGGGTCAACAAGAATAGCTGCATCTTGCGCGATATCAGACATAGGAGGAATATTACTGGTAATCACCATCAGACCATGCTGGAATGCTTCAATTATAGGTAACCCAAAACCTTCATATGTTGAGGGGAAAACCAAACAATCAGCTTTTGTATACTCTAATTGCAACTCATAATCACTTAATTCATGATCACAGCTGTAAACAATACCAAATTTATGCAATAGCTCAACTTCCGGCAATTTCAAAAAACCAATAATTCTAAGGTGAATTTTTAACCCATGCAAAGCAGGAATAAGATTCTGTAAATTTTTATTTGACGTAGATCCTATAAAAAGCAATACAGGATTCCGGGAAATGATTTTAGTTGTATCGTTTACCCCCAATTGCATAACCGGATTGGGCATCACCAATATTTTTGCAGGGTCACATTTGACGCATGACAAAATCTCAAGCTTCGTTTTCTCAGAAACAGTAGTTATATACATGCAACGCTTTACAGGTAAATCGAGCAAGAACCAACGCAACAGCGCTCTTTTCCATCCCTTGTATGTTTTAAGAAAAATCAGGTCATGAATGGTAAGAATGGTTTGTTTCTTTGGTAATGCTAAAACAGCATAATGATCATGTCCTGTAACGTGAAAAACACCATCCGTGAATCTTTTTAGATAGATTAAATTGAATAAAATGAATAAACCCTTTCCACCTGGAAATGGCAAACAGAAATGATCAATGTCAAAGTTTTTAATTTCAGGCAGTATCAACTTAAATACTTTTTCAATGCTGTAAAAGCCCTTGATTGGATGCCGGAAAATAAAAGTAAGCTTGATAACTGAGTTTTACTTCTTTAAAAGAAAATTATCGAGGTATTTTATCAGGTATTTATTCAAAACCCAAAATCCAACAAAATAGGTAATCGACCAACCTAAAAACTTCGTTGTAGGAACTGGAAAGCTCCATGCAAACTGAAAAATAGGAGCGGAATAACACATGCCCCAGATTATATTGTATCCGTTTACAATAAAATACCTGTATAACCAACCTATCCACAGTCCAAAAAACAATATCGGAATAAACATATAAATACTTCCGAAATCCACATAGGACTCTGCAACAGTTCCAAGCGAAAAGGATGTCCCCTGCTCAGCACCGGCAAATTGAATACCCGTATATTTTGAAGTAAGTTCCGAGTCGTAGATTGACTTCTTATCTG
>JBILSG010000155.1:0-5920 GCA_044372235.1 Chitinophagaceae bacterium | reverse complement strand
ATCAATGGCGTATACAAACCAACATTCCCAAATGCAATCTACTGGACCAGCGCTGAACACTGGAAATGGGCTACAGATCCCAATTCGCGGGAAAAGGCTTCTTTTTTGAAAGAAAACATCATGCCATTGCTGGGCTCAGGTCAGCTGAAATTTGTTGAGGAAATTGCTGAACAAAGGACAGTTTTTTCTGACCATATTGAGATCCTGTTTGCATACGGACATACAAAATCAATGATGATTCCCATCATTACAATGGGAGATGGAACGAAACTTGTTTACATGGCAGACCTTATCCCCTCTTCCATGCATATACCACTTCCGTATATTGCTTCCTACGATATGTTTCCCATGAAAACCCTGGAAGAAAAAGAAGAATTTTTGGGGGAAGCAGTAAATAAAAATTATGTCCTTTTCTTTGAACATGACCCGCAATGTATTTGCTGTACGGTTCAAAAAACAGAAAAAGGTTTCCGGATAAAAGACGTTATCAGCCTCGATGAATTGGGTATCAGTTAAAGCTGATCAACGATTTGAGCGGATAACGGAGGTTGCGGTATCCCATCATGTCTACTTTGACACTGCCTACTGTAATCGGACTTTCAATCCTGAGAGGGACGTGGTTGCCGTCATCTGAAACCCATACGGTCATGAGTTCACCACCTTCAAATATGGTGCCTTTTATCAGCATGGGCTTGAATTTAATAGCCCTGAATTTACCATAGCGGGTTTTAACAGTTTCCTTCCCCATGTACCGGATGTAAATGTTATGCACTTCATCATCCAGAAACATGCTGAAATAAATTTTGTCCCCTACCTTATATTTTGAAAAATCTATATTCCTTGCGTAATAAATTGAGCTTAATACATCCTGCATGCATGCATTTATTGGATAAGTCCCCTTGGTAGATGTTGCCTTAAGACTGTTATGATCAAAGGTAACCAGCTCATCTTTCCGAAAGCCCCCCTCTTCAACATGCCGCACAAATTTAAGTGGCTTGAGTGTAGCTGTATCAATATAGGTTTCATAGCGGTCTCTTACCTTGAATATCCAATCGTAGGAAGGGTTTGACGTACCTAGCCCCACAACATGGTAGGCTGATCTTCCATTTATTTTGCTATCAGTGATTGTAAAAGAAGCGGTGCCGGCATCCACATACAACCCAATAACATTATAAAAAACCTTGAACGTAACCACTTCGCCATTGGAAAAAGAAAAATTCCTGATGCCGCAAAAATCATCGCCGGCACTCAGGCGCATGAATGTCAGCAAAAATGAAAAAGACAATAAAAATCTCCTAATAAAAGCCATACTACGAAGTTAAAACCAATGGGTGAGCTAATTTGTTCGTTTTCCGTCAGTTGTATTAACGAAATATTAAATTATCTATTTTGCAGAAACAGCAAATGGTTTGTAAAAAAAGAGAATTATACTCCCTATTACAGCAGGGAGTATAAAGTTGATTACCCATACAGCAGTAACAGCGAAAAGAATTACAGGATAGTTTACTAAAACGGGTGTGAACAACCAGTAAGCAAACTGCCACCTGATGCCCAGTTCTGCAACAGAGAGTGTTGGAACTATCGCAAGCCAGAGAAACATCATGGCAACAGATAAACTCAGTGCCAGCATGTTTGGCATCTCACCTGATACAGTAAGCAGAATACCATATTGTGCGATAAAGAGCACATAACGAGAGACAGACAAAATAAGGATTAACGTAAGTGTTTGTAAGGAGAGCGAATCAATAATACCAATCTGACTGCTATACCGTGATAACATTCGAATCTGCATTAACTTTCCCATCCAGCGCGATCCGGTAAAAAAAAGCAGACAAATCAAAGCTGTCATTACTGGCGTGAGCCAATACAGCAAAGTAATTACTGCAGATAGTCCTACCGGTTCCAGCATTGCTTTAAATGCGCTCCCGGCAAACAACAGCGTGAGACATCCTGCCACTAAGGTCACCAGCAGCTGTGCAAGATTACTGATAAAGGTAAAAGCTGTTCCCTTGATGCGCAATCCTGCAGGCAGGTAGATAATCCTGCCGGCAAATTCTCCTACACGATTTGGGGTTATCATCGAGATAGCCAAACCACTGAAAACGGCCCTGAAAGCATCCAGCCAGCTCATATCAAATGAACGACTGAACATCCTTTTCCATTTCACTACTTCGATACCCCATTGTACAAACATCAGGCTTACTGCACCTGCAATCGTCCATACCCCTTGGGAACGCAGCAATGCCGGGAACTGATAAAGCTGTGTGGTTAACTCGGGGTCTGACCTGAATTGATGATAGATGCCCCTGGCAAGAACCACAAATAAAAGGGGACCTAAAAACCAGTTGATGATTATTTTGATACTTTTGTTCAGTTCAATTGCTTTGAACCAAAAATACCCCTACTTGAAACAGAAATGCAAGATTATTTTGGGAATTGACCCTGGTACAGTGATTATGGGATACGGAATCATTGCTGTGGAAGGTAATCAGGTCAGGATGCTGGAAATGGATGTCATCAAACTGAATGGTAAAAAGGATATGTTCGAAAGACTTGGCATCATCAATGATGTTATCACTGACCTTATTGTACGGCATAAACCGCATGAAGTTGCCATTGAAGCTCCTTTCTTTGGCAAAAACATACAAAGTATGCTTAAGCTGGGGCGGGCACAAGGTGTTGCCATTGCAGTGGCCATCTCCAACAAATTACCGGTTGCCGAATATTCCCCTAAAAAAGTGAAACAATCGATAACGGGTAATGGAAACGCCACCAAAGAACAAATCTGGAAGATGTTAAACAGCATCATGCCACTGCCAAAAACAATCCACTATTTTGATGCATCAGATGCGCTCGCCGTGGCAGTTTGTCACCATTTCAGTGCCAACGCCATTCCCGTTGAAGCTGGTTCAGCTAAAAAAGCAGCGCGGAAAAAAAGTACAGGATGGGCAGATTTTATTAAAAATAACCCTGAAAGGATTTCAGAATAACTATTGATCCACTTTCTTAAAAATCATTTTTTTTGCCTGATAAGAAAATAAATGGCAGGAATAAATAGGATCAGTTGAATTCCTATTGGACGCCCTACAAAGAAGTCCACCAAAACCTGCACAGAGGCAATACCCAGAAAAAGCCAGACTGCCCAGCGCTCTTTAGACCATATGAACGACAAGGCCATAAAAAGCAGGATATTGAGAAACCCATGAGCAGCAGGGTATAACAAGCCAAACCTGGCGTAAACACCAGTGAATGTATAGATAAGGTCCATTAATCCGTAAACGGCAACAAGTGCAATCAGCACATTGGTGACTATGGAAGATAATGGCATTTTACTGTCCGTCATACACCTGAAGTTTTTCCAGAATCCTCATTTGAGCTTCTTGTAATGCTGACTGGGATGGCTTTAGTTTTGTCCGGGTAAAATTGAGATCATCAGCACTGTTGATCGGAACTAAATGTACATGTGCATGAGGTACCTCCAGACCAACTACAGATATCCCGCATCTTAGACAGGGAAATGCAGCCTCGATTGCTTTTGCTATGGGCTTCGAAAAATTAAGAATAGCCGCCAATTCTGCTTCATTCAAATCAAAAAAATAATCAACTTCACGTTTGGGAACAACCAGTGTATGTCCGGGTGCCAGCGGAAAAACATCCAAAAATGCCAAGAAGAGTTCGTTCTCAGCAATTTTGTAGGCCGGGATCTCGCCGGCGATTATTTTTGAGAAAATAGTGGCCATAATCAGATTGTGATCTGTTCGATGATAAAAATTATTTTTCCGTTTGGTGCCTGAATTTCTGCCTCGTCTCCTACCTTTTTGCCAAGCAAACCCTTGCCAATTGGGGATGTTACTGATATTTTTTGCAACTTAAGATCTGCTTCTTTTTCGGAAACAATCTGATATGTCATTGATTTTTTCGTTGCCTTATTCTGAATGGTTACTTTGGTAAGTATTGAAACTTTACTGGTATCTATGGTTGTGGCATCAAGAATACGGGCAGTTGCCAATTCAGATTCCATCCTGCTTATCCTTGCTTCCAATAATCCCTGTGCTTCTTTTGCAGCATCGTATTCAGCATTTTCTTTCAAATCCCCTTTTTCACGGGCTTCTGCAATTGCCCTCGATGCAGCTGGCCTTTCAACAGCTTTAAGCTGTTGTAGTTCTGCCCTCATTTGCTCAAGTGTTTCTTTGGTTACATACATTACACTCATAGTGAACAGTTGATGTGTTTTAAATAAAAATAGCAACGCCTCAGAAGAAATCTGAAGCGTTGCAGTATGACAAAGTTAAGTAACTTTTACGAATTTGATCTTCTAAATACATCCAGTTTTTCAAGAATAACCGCTGGCATGCGAAAAAGTGATTCCTTGCTGTATCCTGCGATATGGGGTGTAACGAGAACATTTTTCCTGGAAACAAGGTTTCTGAGTTGTTCCGTTTCATGCAGGGTGTAGGAATTCAATGCTTCATTTTCAAGGACATCAAGTCCTGCAGCTGCTATTTTTCCGCCATCAAGTGCCCTGATGAGGGCAGCAGTGTCTACTACACCTCCCCGGCTTGCATTAAGCAAGACAGGATTCTGCTGCAGGGAACCAAAAAAATGATCGTTTGCATAAAACGCTGTTTCAGGTGTAAGCGGCAGGTGAAAACTGACCACATGAGCTTCTGCCATTAGCTGTTCAGGAGAGGATTCGGTTACATATCCTGAGGTAAAACCGGTTTTGTATTTATCAACGGCAAGCACCTTAACACCAAAGGGTGCTAGCAGGTTGCAGAATGATGAACCTGTGTGGCCATATCCGATGATACCAACCGTTTTTCCGCGTAACTCCATTCCCCTGTTGGGCTCCCTGCTCCAAACACCTTCTGCCACTTCCTGTGCAGCCCATGAAATATGATGCATCAAAGAGAGCAACATGCCCAGGCAATGTTCACCAACCGGACCGCAATTGCCTTCCGGACTGCTCATACAATGGATATTTTGAGACACCGCATAGTCTACATCAACAATCTCCATCCCGCTACCTAAACGCCCTATCCACTGCATGGCTGTGGCTTTGGACAGCATCGCAGCGTCAATGTTCAAACGTGTTGAGATGATTATTCCCTCATACAAATGAATAACTTCTGCCAGTGCAGTATAACTGATCTGTTCGTGAACATCCACATCATAGCCCCGCCGCCTGAGACCTTCTTCAAGCATCGGATGTGTTAAAGCAGTAATAATGACTCTTGGATTCATTGCATCCTGTTTAGTAATCCTACATAATCAGCCACAGATAACTGTTCGGCTCTTTTTGTAAATATATCTTCCTTTAGCAATTCGGGTTTGAAATAAGGCTTGAGGGGATTCCGAAGTTGCTTTCTCCTTTGCCCGAATGCAGCTTTTACAAGCGATGCAAACTTGCGGTGATTCACAATTCCATATGGATTTCCAGTTCTTTTCATAATGATGACACCACTCTTAACTTTCGGAGGTGGATTGAAAGCATCCTCATCCACATCAAACAGGTAATCTACCTCAAAATAGGCCTGGGTCAATACACTGAGGATGCCATACTCCTTGGAACCTGGACCTGAACAAATCCTGATGGCAACCTCTTTCTGGAACATGCCAATCATAAAGGTAACCTGGTCTTTCCATTCCAGCACCCTGAAAACTATCTGTGTTGAAATGTTATACGGAAAATTACCAATCAGGGTAAAATCCCCTTGAAATGGCACAGGGATATCCAGAATGCTTCCTGAAATAATTTTTCCGTTCAGTGAGGGATAGACTTTGTTCAGATAATCAATCTTCTCTTCATCCAGTTCAATCAATTTGAAATCAAACCCCTCTAGTTTGGTCAGGTACTTTGAAAGCGCACCTCCACCCGGACCAACCTCCAGCAATTGCGTGAATGAACAGGTTTTCAATA
>JBILSG010000154.1:0-5979 GCA_044372235.1 Chitinophagaceae bacterium | reverse complement strand
GTGCTATATTTTCAGCATATAAATCAAGTTCAGGAAACTGTTGGCTTTCAACCCTGATATCATCAATAAATATATTATTGCCGCCTTGATTGGTAGCTTTAAAAATGATACTAAACTCCTTATTGATAAATGCAGTTAATGGAATTGTTTCTTTTCTCCATTCACTTTGCATTGGTGAAAAATTGGTTTTTAGAAAACCACTTCGGGTAAACAATTCAGCCCCCCATTTTTTATACACTGAGGTAATTGTCTTACCGCAATCTGTTGCAATTAGAATTTCCAGCGTATCTAAACTTTGTTCATCATACAAAGCAGCAGCAATTTGAAAAGTAAGTGCAAGTGAATCGGTTTTGGTAGCTGCAATTAATGGGGATTCAAGTTGACTTGATTTACCTCGTTCATTGGAAAAATAGTTATCTACATAAAAGGAATTGCTACCCTCAAATCCCACATTTTCATCTTTTCGCCAGATGTAATAGCTGCTTCCATTTGTTTTTATTTTCCAATCTTTAAGAATGGAAAATTCAGATTCCCATCCTTCATAAAATGGTACCTGCTTAACCGGTAAAATTTCAACAATTTTTGTAAGCGTATCATTACCGGGGTTAAAATCTGATAAACCTTCTGTTTGCTCAACCCAAATTTTTAACTTGACAATTCCCTCAGGTAAATTAAAAGCTGGTAATTGAATATTTGTTTCTTCATCAGTTAACAAAAAGCCATTCCATTGATAAGTGCTATACAAGGAATCGTTAATAGAGATTTTTAGCTTTAATGCGCGCAGTGAAGTAATACCATTATTTCTCAATAAAACAAGTGGTGAAACATTTTTATTACAAATAACCTCACACGCCGATGGAGAAAAAAGGGCACTAAGTTTGGCATCTAAAGTAGGTTTCGGTGAGATTGTGAATGATGCTATGGAGGTTGTCCATGTATCCCCAACGCCAGTCATTCCTGTAAACCAAAAAATTGAATCATTTTCAGGATCTTGTGAAATGTCGTTATAATCACCCCAACGATAAAGAATAGTGCCATATCCTGTTCCAGCCCGAATAATGGTTTCTTCATGGGTAAAGATATTGGGTGGATCTGTTGACTGTCTGCCAGTAAATGCTAGGGATGCATAATCAGTTTTGCTGCTGAAATTGTATGCCAATGCAATCTGACCATACTTATTTTGAAGGATGCTGCCTAGAAATCGGTGTTTGTATTGTAAGGGTGAACAGGCATCCGCTAATTGTGGTCCATAGGTACCTTGTTGTTTTATTTCCCATTCGTTTTCCTTTCTTAATTCATACCAACGAATTCCTGAGAGACCACTTCCATTTAAATCAACTGTATGATTTAATACAATACTTTGGTATGATCCGAAATCTCTCAGATTTGGTTTGTGCATAAGCTTAGTACTCACAACATCATATCCTTTAAATTCAGGGGAGGGAGCGCAATTCCTCGTTTCACAAACCTGACTGCTGAAGGGGGGTACTTCAAATCCTTTTTCAACAAATAGTTTAGATTCAGATGGGTTTAAAAAATTGGCCTTGAAGCTGATTATGCCAAGGCTATCCTGGTCATTTGAAGCTGCTGTAAGTTCATTATCGCTGAAATAAAGAAAGTATCCCTTGTCTGAATCACCATTAAATATATTTCCTCCTACAGTTACGGGTGTCAATGAATTGTATTTATTGTCAGGATCTGTAACTCTTGCTGTCAAGATAGAAACCTCCGATTTGCCAGTTAACATGGCTTTTTTATCAAATGCCCAAAGCCCTGAGCCTTCATATTCATTTGTGAAATCTCTTGTTGCAGCAAACCACACATCAGGATAATTGCCATATTTGGGATAGTCTGGAAAGAAACCATTTGTGTAAAATTCATAGATATACCAGGATCCAAGTGGGTCAGGACTTGCTGAAACTGCAATAATCAGACTATTGATGTCTGTACCGGTTGCAGATGTATCACCGAATTCTGTCATTACATACCTTTGACTGAACTGGTCATACCAGGTTATACCATCTCCGCTTCCGTTATGGCTTGATCCCGGAAGTTGATCTAGATAAGCAGGTCCGAGTAACGTTTCACCTTTTTTATCCATGATTTTGAATAAGGCGCTGCCGTTGTTTCCGTTAATCATCTGAATGATGTGACTTGGACCTACTGCTATTGATGGGTCGGCTGGATTGATTTGACTGTATCCCATACCTGAAATAACAGTTTGTTGCTTGTCATTTTGGGGTGATACTATTTCGGCAGTCACTTCATCATTTATCTGATTTTTTTCAAATTCCTGATCTGACTTTTGTGGTCTTCTGAGCTTTTTTTGCCAGCTGGTATCCTCTAGTACGGGTTTTTTCCGGTACCTGGTTATGGGAACAGTAGGTAAATCCTGTTTCTTGATGATTCCCTTTTGGTCTCTTGTTTTTATGAGTAGCTTAGGGTCTGTGCTGTCTGGTTTCCATTTATGTAAATTCCCTGTTACAGCTTGTAGTTTTCCCGCATTACTGTAATAAATTATCTGTGCTTTCACCGAGGCAGATGAAAGCAAAAAAATCAGAACAATCAAATGAACATTTAATCTGATATTATTGGGGTTCGTTGTTTAATATGAACCACAGACAAAGGTACACACTTAAGTGTAAAAATTGTTTTAAATCACTTACCCCAATGCTCCTGCTATACAGGCACACATCAGGCAGGCTATGGTACCGCCAATAAGTGCTTTAAAGCCAAGCTCGGTAAGGTTTTTGCGTTGAGAGGGTGCGAGTTGACTTATTCCGCCAATCTGTATACCAATGGAAGCTATGTTGGCAAAACCGCAAAGTGCATATGTTGTAATCAAAATGGACCGGGGGTCAGTAATCAATCCCTCGGCTTTCATTTTGCCAAAAGTTATGTATGCCTGAAACTCATTGATAATTGTTTTTTCACCCAGTAATTGTCCGACAGACACCATATCTACCTGTTTAACACCTATCAACCAGGCTATAGGAGAAAATAAATAACCAAGGATCATCTGAAATGACAAAGACTCATACCTGCCTCCGCTGAAGGATGCAACGATATCATTGAGTCCTGTATAGTAGCCTATTGATCCCAGAACCCAGTTCAGGACATACATCAGTGCCGTAAATACAATCAGGATTGCACCCACATTAACAGCAAGTTTTAATCCGTCTGTAGTGCCGAGTGAGATCGCATCAAGCGCATTCTCACCGAATTTGTCTTTATTGATCAGTATCCGCTCATCAATTTTCTCAGTTTGAGGGAAGAGTATTTTTGAACACACGATGGCAGCAGGGGCACTCATAATAGACTGGCTGAGGAGATGTAGTGCAAAAAAGTGTTGTTGAGCCGGGTCGTTTCCACCTAAAAAACCAACATAGGCTGCAAGTACCGATCCAGCAGTATTAGCCATTCCGCCTACCATGATACACAAAATCTCACTGCGGTTCATTTTTTCAAGAAATGGACGCACCATCAATGGAGCTTCAGTTTGTCCGAGGAATATATTGGCTGCCGTTGAAACACTTTCGGCTCCAGAGACCTTCAGTTTACTTAATAAAAGCGCGAAAAAGTATACAATTTTCTGAAGTATACCGAGGTAGTAAAAGAGTGAAGAGAGCGCAGCAAAGAAAATGATATTGGGAAGTGCCTGTATGGCAAACGTGTATCCCCAGCTGCCTCCGGCATCGGCCAGGTTGCCAAACATGAATTCAATGCCTTTGTGGGCAAGGTTAATGACTTCTACAAACTTGTCTGAAATCCATTGAATGAATATGCGGAAAAAATTATACTTACCCTGAGATAATACCCCGATAGCAAAACCAAGTTGTGCTACTATCCCCATGGAAACAAGCTTCCAGTTGATAGCTTTCCTGTTATTGCTGAGCACGTAACAAAGTCCTACCAAAAAAATCATGCCCATCAGGCCCCTGCTGAGGTTTTCCCACTGCATTCCCATTAGTTAAGGTTTAGGGGACAAGATACAATAATTTTCAACTTTTGTTACCCCTAAACCTGATTATGATTTGTTTGTACAAATCAGAAAGGTCGTCAGAGATATTTAAACGAATGATTGCAGTAGCGTAAATACACCCAAAAAGAAGAAGTTTCATCGGGATTGCAATCCACTCATTACCAAAGTTTGGAATCAGCCACAATAGTCCTGTTGTCACTGTCGTGATGATCAGAACCAGACCATTCCTCCATGAAAATGGTTGTAACCTGTAAATCTGCCTGATAAATAAAAAGCGTACAGAATTGTATAAAAGAATTGCCACTACACTGCCAACTGCAGTGCCGTATATTCCAAAAGACCTGGTGAGGAAGTAGTTGAGTATAACGGCAAGAATAACAAAAAGCATGTTGGTGAAGAGATCTATTTTCCAGTGTTTGGAAAGTTGCAGGATTTGTGAGTTTAAGCCGGTTCCGAGGTCAATAAGCTTTCCCAAACCAAGTATAAACATGAGAAATGGGAGTCCAGCATAGCCATCACCCAGCACATCAATCATCAGTGGGGTTCCCAGAATGACAAAACCCAGGATACCTGCCGCAAAAATCAAGAGGTTTAAGGCTGTTTTTTTATACAGCCTGTCCAGTTTCTGCATATCTTTTTGTTTCCATGCTATCGCTATTTCAGGTGAAGCCGCAGCAATCATGCTTCTTTGCGGAACATCCATTATCGTTATCATATATGTAGCAATCGTGAAAATAGCTGCGTCAGCCAGTCCGCCTGCCGACTGTGAAGCAATTATTAGTGTATCATTTGTTTTAGCAATAATATTCAGCAGTGCACTTAAAAAATAAGCTGAGCCAAATTTGAACATGATGGGATAAAGCCTTTTCGTCAGTTTGCTGAGCGAAAAAGTCATCCTGATTGGGTCAGCCTTGTGTAAAATGATTAATAGCACCACCACAGGTGGAAAATACAGATAAGCGTATACTCCGATAAACTGATCAAAACCTGAAAAAAATCCGACAATCCAGCCTATTATTGAAAGCAATACGATTCCTCTGTAAAAAAGTTCTTTTATGAAGTTTGCTGCAATCACTTTTCCTGAGTTCCAGGCAAATACTTCCATGAGAATAAGAAGAGAATAAGAAAGTGTGATTGGTGCGATTAAATGAACATACCGAACCAAAAGGGGGGAGCGGTATCCAAATTTTCGGATAATCAAAGGTTCAATCCAAGGTTCAGCAAACCATAGAAGTAGGCACGAAAGCAAAACTGTCAGAATAATTACTGATATCAGATCATTCTTTTTTCCAGGCTGATAGGATTTATAATAAGGGTTAAATTTTAATCCTACCGGAACTGCAGCAGCTGTGCATAGAGTGGATAAAATAAGCGCAATATCAACAAGAATGCGGGTAAGTCCGAACTCTTCTTTTGTAAAATACTTAGGGAAAAGGTACAGGACATTAAAAGCCCCAATGGCAAAACCAATATAAATGAATATGGAAGAGTAAATGCTTTGTTTGCGAATGGTAGTCATGGCAATAAAAAAACCGTCACCTAGGTGACGGTTTCAAAAATAATGAATAGTTATTTAGATATGTGCTTCTATCTTTTTTACAAAGTTGCTTTTGGGTTGTGCACCTACAAGTTTGTCAACTACCTGCCCGTTTTTAATGAAAAGTATAGCGGGGATAGATGTAATGCCGTAATTCATGGAAAGCTGTGGATTGTGATCAACATTAACTTTGCCAACGTTTACTTTTCCAGTATACTCTACTGAAAGTTCTTCCACAACAGGACCAATAGCCCTGCACGGACCACACCACTCTGCCCAAAAGTCGATTACAGAAAGTTTGTCTGAATCAAGCACTTCCACCTGAAAATTACCGTCGTTAAATTCTTTGGCCATGTATTCGGATTGAATGTTAAAAAATTAATAATTGCAAAATTAACTCCATTTTTCTAAAATTCCCCAATCTTGTTGTTTTGTCTCATATAGTGTCAATTTGTACATC
>JBILSG010000153.1:0-6001 GCA_044372235.1 Chitinophagaceae bacterium | reverse complement strand
CTACCGGAATATCCTGTGCGAATTCACCAACCTGATAAATTTTTCCGTTAACTGCATACTGATAGGCAACACCCAGCACCTCATCAGGCTGAAGTGAAATGTTCAACGAGATAAAACCAAGCTGTCTATTGAAATAATATTGTGTGGTATCTAGCTTTCTTGCAAATGTTTTTTCAAAATCCCGGACTGGCTGGAGGCCAATGCCATTCAGGAAATTAACAATCTGTGCAGGGTTTCTGCTTGCAGGATTGCTGATTATTTTGCTGTAGAGGTTATTGGTTGCATTGGAGGGTAGTATCGCCCCACTTGGAATGATAACTGGGGGTTGCTGATATGGTTTATCTTCTCCGAGATCCATCAATCCCACAACATCCCTGGCATTTGTTGTTGCTCCATTTCTGTTGGTTACCCAAACCTCAAGCCTGAGCAACTGCACCTGTGAGTTGATCACCGGCAGGTTCTTCATGGCTTTGTTGTAATCTCTCCTGAAATGCTGCGCCAACAGGAAGTGCCTGTTTTCTTCGTAATCATCCGCCTTGATTTCAAAAGGTGTTGAACTGGAGCCACCATTGAAACCAGCCGATTGCCGCTGTGAGCGCTGACTTGCAAATACAGTGGATAGCCAGAGTTTGCCGAATTGCATTTGGGTTTTTACACCAAAGAGTTGTTGTGCACCTGGGATAAGCGTTCCTTTCGAAGCAAACGAGGTATTGCCGATTTCAATTTTCTTAAAGATATCGTCACCCTCGCCTGTGTAGTCCAGTTTGAGCTGATTTTCAAAGTCGAATGTTGACTGGGTGTTATAGCTTATCGGGAACTTCATTTTGTTGCCGATATTACCGATTACATTCAGGTTGGCTGCCATGTCAAAATCCAGTCCCCCGTTTTTTCTAGCTCTCTCCGGCAGTGTTGGGTTTTTGATGTTCTGGCCCTGGTAGCCTGCTGTGATGTTTACTTCACCCTGCGGACGAATATCAATTTTACCATTGCCGAACAACCTGTTGAACAGGTCCTCACCCATATTCAGCCGGGGTTTCGATAGTTTTCTGTTCAGGAGGTTTATGGTATTTGACCTTTTTTGGAAATAATCATTTTCTGCCTTTCTCGACGTTATCCGCATGTACTCATCGAATGTCAGGCTTGTAGGCTTGCGGTAATATTTATTGCCGATTTTTTCGTAGATGTAATATTCCTTTGTTTTTGCGTCGTAGGCAATGGAATCGGTGATGTTAGCCGGGTCTTTCAGGTCAAATGCATTTCTGTTTGGCTGTGACAGTTTGTCTGCCATGCGGTCTTTCAGCGGATAAAGAAGGGTGTCTTTGGGCATAAGGGTATCCTGTTGACCATGAGCCAAAGATATGAAGGCTATAGACCAAGAAGTAAGGATGGTTTTCAGCGATACCGGGTTCAACGTTATGGTAGACTTTAGTGGAGTAGCTTTTTTATCAAATAAGCTGAAGGGATTTTTTAATGAGTGATTCAAGGTTATCTTCAGGGGAAATGGTTTTAGCTTTTTTAAGTGCTGATTCAGCAGAATTTCTGGGTATTCCCAGTGCCATCAGGGCATTTAACGCATCGTTTTCCATGGTATTGTGTATAAAGCCAGGGGAAGTGCTTTCTACACCAGCTTTAACCATTTTGTCTCTTAGCTCAAGGATAATTCTTTCTGCAGATTTGCGACCGATACCTTTGATTTTTTCGAGTGCTCCTGCGTTGCCTGATGCAATGGCACTGCGTAATTCAGCAGGCTTCATGGCAGAAAGCATCATCCTGGCAGTGGAAGCTCCAACGCCATTGACGTTAATAAGTTGTATAAAGAGCTCTTTTTCAGCTTGTTCTGCGAATCCAAACAAGGTATGTGCATCTTCCTTGATCTGCAGATAAGTGACCAGTGTGCCTTCCTGCTTATCCTGAATGGCAGAATAAGTATTGAGGCTGATTTGTACTTCATAGCCTACACCCATTACATTCACATGAATGAAGGATGGGGTCTTTTGTACAAAGGTTCCGGTCAGACTGATGATCATAGTAGGTTCAAAGTTAATGATTTCTTACCTTTGCACTCCAATTGAACTTATGCAAAAAATAACAGCAGCCATCACCGCAGTAGGCGGATATGTACCTGAAGACAAGTTAACCAACGCAGATTTTGAGCGGATGGTAGATACCAATGATGAATGGATCAAGTCCCGGACGGGAATCGAAGAACGACATATCCTCAAGGGTGAAGGCAAGGCCACTTCTGACTTGGTAGTACCTGCGGTTCAGGATTTGTGTAAAAAAAGGGGAATTGATCCTGATGAAATTGAGTGTCTGATAGTGGCAACCATTACCCCGGATATGTTTTTTCCCAATACGGCCAATGTGGCATGCGACAAACTTGGGATAAAGCATGCATGGGGTTTTGATATCATGGCAGCCTGTTCCGGGTTTCTTTATGCACTTACTACAGCTGCATCACTTATCGAAAGTGGCAGGTATAAAAAGGTGGCTGTTGTAGGTGCCGATAAAATGAGTTCTATAGTTGACTATACAGATAGAACTACCTGCATTCTTTTCGGCGATGGTGCAGGTGCTGTATTGCTGGAACCCGATACAGAAGGATATGGGGTGCTGGATAGTATACTGAAAAGTGATGGAAGTGGGGGCAAATACCTTCACATGAAGGGTGGCGGTTCACTTAATCCACCATCGGCAGATACGGTGGCACAGAAAATGCATTATTTGTTTCAGGACGGACAACCCGTGTTTAAGTTTGCAGTTACGGGAATGGCTGACGTCAGTTATGAACTGATTCAGCGCAATAATCTCACTGCAGATGATGTTGCCTGGCTTGTTCCTCACCAGGCTAACAAGCGTATCATCGACGCAACTGCCAGGAGGATGGGTTTGTCTGATGAGAAAGTTCTGCTGAATATACAGCGTTACGGCAATACCACTGCGGCAACTATTCCACTTTGTTTATGGGACTATCAGGGCCGTTTCAAGCGTGGTGATAACATCGTGCTGGCGGCTTTTGGTGGTGGCTTTACCTGGGGTGCTACCTGGATAAAATGGGCCATATGATGCTCAAAAATTTTAAAGGATTCGGTTCGTTGGCCATACATGCCGGGCACATACAGGATCCGATGTATGCCCACCTGACACCGCTGTACGCATCATCAACCTATGTTTATGATGAAGCTGAACAAGGTATGCGCAGGTTTTCAGGAAAGGAGCCAGGCTATATTTATTCCCGCTGGGGCAATCCAACTATGAGTGAGGCAGAGCGCAAGATTGCAGCGATGGAAACATACCGCATAGAAAAGGATGGTCAGCCACTCGAGGCCATGGCAATACTTCATGCATCAGGTATGGCGGCCATTAGCTCATTGTTCATGTCTACGCTGAAAGCCGGTGATAAAATTCTCACCCATTATTCTTTGTACAGCGGAACAGAGCAATACATGAAGCAACTGCTTGAGCCACTGGGACTCACTGCTGTGATCGTTGATCTCCGTGATCTTGAGCTCGCTGAGAAAATGCTAAAGGAGGATCCCGAAATCAGGCTTGTCTATTTGGAAACTCCTGCCAATCCTACTTTGCAATGTGTAGATCTCTTGGCGCTTTCAACCCTTGCAAAGCAATACGGCAAAATAACAGCATGTGACAATACTTTTGCTACACCATACCTCCAACAGCCTTTTAAGTATGGAGTTGATTTTGTGATCCATTCCACCACCAAGTTTTTAAACGGACATGGAACAGCTATCGGAGGAGTTCTGGTGGGAACGGATATGGAGTTCATGCAAACAACCGCTACCCGTGCTCACCGTTTGTTGGGAGGGAACAGCAATGCTTTTGATGCATTTTTACTGGTCAACGGGATGAAGACACTGGAAGTAAGGATGCAGCGGCATTGTGAAAATGCCATGCAGGTGGCCAATTACCTGGATAGCCATGACGCCATTTCAAAAGTAAATTATAACGGCTTATCATCACATCCTGATTATGCCGTATCGGCAAAGCAGATGAGTCATCCTGGAGCCATGATGAGTTTTGAACTTAAAGATGGTTTTGATACAGGTGTCAGGTTCATGAACCGCCTTCAGTTGTGTACACGAACCGTTTCCCTTGGAACCTGTGATACCTTATTGTCTCATCCTGCATCCATGTCTCACAGCTCTGTTCCGCGGGAGCAGCGTCTTGAGTATGGCATCACAGACGGATTGATCAGGTTAAGCGTAGGCATGGAAAATATTGAAGACATCCTGGAAGACTTTCAACAGGCATTACCATGAACATCAGAAAAGCAGTAAAAGAGGATTGTCTGGCGATGCTTGAGCTTGTCAAAGAGCTCGCAGTTTATGAAAAGGCTCCGGATGAGGTAACTGTTGATCCTCAGCACTTTGAAGAAAGTGGCTTTGGACAGAATCCGGTTTGGTGGGCTTTAGTTGCCGAAACTGATGCAAAGCAGGTAGTAGGTTTCGCGCTATATTACATCCGGTATTCAACATGGAAGGGACAGGTCCTGTACCTGGAAGATCTTCTGGTTACAGAAAGCATGCGTGGTCAGGGCATAGGTCATCAACTGGTAGACCAATTGGTTATTGAGGCAAAAGAAAAAGGCTTCAGGCGGATTGTATGGCAGGTACTCGATTGGAATGAGCCGGCTATCAATTTTTACCGGAAATACAATGCGAAATTTGATCCGGAATGGGTCAATGTGACACTTGATATATAAGCTCATCTTTGGTACTTTCGGAGCCAATTCGTGCTTATCTGATATCTTTTCATTAATTTTGCGCAAAATTCAGAAACCCCATGGCCGGTCAACTCAAAGAAGTCCGCAACAGGATAAAATCAGTGCAGTCAACCCAGCAAATCACCAAGGCAATGAAAATGGTGAGTGCAGCCAAGTTACGACGTGCCCAGGATGCGATCATCCAGATGCGTCCTTACGCAAGCAAGTTGCAGGAGATGTTAAGTAATATTGTCAGCAACAGTGAAGGAGGGGGTAATATGTCGCTGGCAGAAACAAGAGTGGTGCGGAAAGCCCTGGTTATAGTTATAACGAGTGACCGTGGACTTTGCGGGGCATACAATGCCAATGTACAAAAGATGGCACTGGCTCTTATTGCAGAGAAATATGCCGTAGTTCAGGCTGCAGGCAACCTTGCCATATGGGCTATAGGTAAAAAAGGGGCTGAGTTTTTTCAGAAACGTGGATTTTCCGTTAATACCAGTTTCAGGGATACTTTCCTACAACTTTCATTTGAGCATGTTCAGGTATGCGCTCAAGCAGCTGTAAAAGCATTTCAGGATAAAGAATTTGATGCCATTGATATCGTTTACAGCGAATTCCGCAATGCTGCAACCCAAAGGTTTGTGGCAGAGCAGTTTCTTCCCATTCCCAAGAATAAGCCTCAGGCTGGAAGCAGCAAGAAGGCAGATTTTATATTTGAACCGGACAAAGACCAGTTGGTTGCAGAGCTAATGCCTAAAATCTTGAACACCCAGTTGTTCAAGGCTGTTTTGGATGGTAATGCATCTGAGCACGGGGCAAGGATGACTGCCATGGATAAAGCTTCTGAGAACGCCAATGAATTGCTGAAAACACTCAAAATTTCATATAACAGGGCTCGTCAGGCTGCAATCACAACTGAACTTACTGAGATAGTAAGTGGAGCTGCGGCTTTACAAGGTTAGGTTTAATGTTTTTGCCTTACATTTACGCCCGTTCATCCGGTAAACCCTGTGAGCATAAGCAGCAATGGAAATAGCCAATCTGATAACCCATATTGAAGCGCTGGTTTTTGCCAGTGAAAAGCCACTCACATCTTTAGAACTTGTTGAGCTGATTAACAACGCCTTCGGATTTCTTGATGATAAAATTGTCATTGATCAGGTAGAAACTGCCATTGATGGGATAAGAGAAAAGTATAATGCTGAATTTTATCCGTTTGAATTGCGTGAGAGTGGTGGTGGTTGGCAGTTCCTCACTAAGAGAAAGTTTCATCAG
>JBILSG010000152.1:0-6013 GCA_044372235.1 Chitinophagaceae bacterium | reverse complement strand
TGTGATGCAGCAACATGGTTGTACGGCATCCTCCAAAAAGAAAGTACAGGAGCAGATTGTGGGTATGCGTTCCCAATGGAAAGGAAGAATAGTGGTTTTGTTACATAATTTTCACATCGCCCTCTTCAACAACCAGCACATCAGTTCCCTGTCGAATTTTTTCAATGAGCAACATATCCATTGGATTGCTATTTCTCATCACTATGAGCATTTGTCCAACCGGTTTTCACACCAACTCAGATTGCCATTTGCCACTGCCGTGCCAGACAAGCAACAAAGGTCGTTGGCCCTGCACAATTATTTGAGATTTAAAGGACCATTTGCTGACAGGAATGAGGATAAGGAGCTTTACAGTCAACTTTGTGAAGCATTGGATGCCATATGCAGTCGATTGGAATCCGGAGAAAAAATTGTTGCAAGAAGATTTGCTGATGCGCATGGATACGAAATGGAAATCGTGCATGAATGCTTTGCCTTGTTGCATCCATGGATCAGGCAGGAAAGGATGGATTTTGAACAGGATACACTCGATGAATTGTATGGGTATCCAACAACAATCACCGAAACCACGCCTATTTACTTGGCATTGGGTAGGAGGGATGTCAAACTTGAATACAAACACAAAGTCATTTCACTATGAACCCATTTGCAAAATACCATCACCGTTACATCAACTTGCGTGTCAACATCGTAAACACCGAAACATCTGCAATCCAGTTGCTGGCAGAAGAGTCACCCGGACTTGTCAACAACCTCTTCATGGCGGGCTTGGGTATGGGTACGCTTTTTTTGAGGATGGGAGCGGTAGTGCAGTTGAGCCAAAAATTGCATGATGGCGACAGCAGCAACGATGCACTTTTCATGAAGCAGGTGATGGACAACCTCAGGGAGACACTGCCCAGTGACACCAATTGGAAAAACCTGTGGTATGCTTCCCAGCAGTTGGATGGCAAGTGGGAAAAGGCGATTCCAAGGCTGAAAGACAAGACAACCTTGTTGGATCAGTTTGTTGGTTTCAGAAACAAATTTGTCCACCAGTACATTCAAGTCATACCCGCCCATGCCCAGGACTTGAAAAAGGGTATTGAAATCATGGATGCCATGTCTGCCTTGTACCCCTTGTTTGAGAACTGTTCAATCGAAATGCGCGAAGATCGCTATCATTGGCGTGATGGGGATATGATGCTGGAGCTGCATCCCTTTGTGCAGAAGGGCGACCATGAGGACTTTCCTTATCTGTTTCAGGGGATGTATGAAAACAAGTCGAAAGCCAAGTTCATCAATACATATTTGGGTGATGAAACCCTGCCCTCTGCCAACGAGGCCATCGATGAAAAATTTGAGCCCATTCAAAGGTCGCTTCGCAGTGGTGCCGGTCAGATTTTTGACCATTCAGACCGGATGCAGTATTACCGGGAGTGCTTTGTTGGGAGGGAGCGTGAATTGGGATTGGTAATGGATTGGGTGTCAGGCAAGGTGAGTGGAAATGTATTGCCCATTTATGCAGAAGCTGGCATGGGAAAAGGTGCATTGGTGACCGGGATCATTGATGAGTTTATGACAGCGAAAATCCCTGTGATGTATCATTTCTGCGGTTCGGGGATGCAAAACAGTTTGCATGCCGTCTTGTATCATTTCATTTTGCAAGGCAAGGGTATGCCTGGCATGAAAGGTGCAGGCGTTTGGAAAGTGGAAGATGAGGTTTTGCAGCGGAAGATGGAACGTTTGCCATCCCGTTATCATGATGCCATCAAATTGTTCCAGACATTGGTAACGAATTGTTTTCATCCCCCTTCAAAATATGCAAACAGACCCATGGTCATCATCATCGATGGGTTGGATGAAGCTGCTGTTGCCAATAGCCAGCTGAGGATATCGGATTGGTTCTATGAGTACAACGATAAGGATGAACCCGAAGCGGATTGGCAGTCACCGGAATATGTGAAATGGATTTTCACTTACCGGTCATTACCCGGACAGGCAAAGACCGGTTTCCAACTCGGAGGACGTTTTGATTTAGGTTCCATACCCAGTGTTCAGCCCTTGTCTGGCTTGAATGAAGAGGCCGTCCGCGAAGCCTTCAAGCCATTTGGTGTTTCAGATGAGTTCATTCAGGCGGTGTTGGAAAAGGGGGCGGTGTCATGAAATTTATTGATCCTACATATTTGAGGTATGCATATGATGGATTGCAAACAGGTAAAATAAGCAGTGAAAATCCATCGGTTTTGCCAAATGGCTTGGTGGGAGTCTATGAGGAAGTATTTCTCATTTCGACTTCTCTAAATCGGCGCACTAGTTTACTTGATTTTTTTTCTGTATGGGCTTTATTGAAGAAGGATGTAAGTGCCACATTTGTCTTGCCATTGTTACGTGGCTGGACAGAAGAGCAGGTGTTGGAATGCATTGCTCAATATAGTAGATGGTTTAATTCCTCCTTAAGTGGTAAATATCAATTATATCATGAAAGGCTTCGGACATTTGTCTTACATCGTATTTCTGCACAAGAGTTTAGGAAATGCAATGAATGCATCATTAGGATTTGTCGTGACGCATTGGCCACAAAATCAAAAGATGAATGGGATATTTATGCACTTGAGTACCTCAGTTCACATTTGCTCATACCTGCAATGGAAGTACTTGATTCTGCGTCATTGAAAACACTGGCTTATGATACAGCACATTGGAACCGACAGATAGAAATCAGCAAGGGCTATGATTGGACGAAGAAAATGCACAACGAGATGATGCTATGGGCATCGAAATATGATGATGAACAAGTCATCGAGTGTGCATTGAATAAGGTAGATCTCTACCACCTGGAACAGAATGATGCACCAAGAATAGTAGAGCTGGTGGCTCAGAATGACATTGAAACGGCGTTATCTAGGATTGAGTCGTTTGGAGGAAATGATAAAGGTGGTCTTCAGCGAAAGTTCATTCTATACATGCTTTGCTTGATGGAACTCACCTTACTGGATAGTAAGGCCAAACCCTTTAGAAGAGATGCAATCGAGAAGATACTGAAGCATCTGGATGAGAATTTGCCAGTTGATCATTCTGTTTTGAACTGGAATGAATTCTTTTCTGGTTTTCTAATGTTTCAGATTGCTTGTGTGTGGAATGAAATGGGGATTGATTACATGCGTGTGTATAAGAGAACAATAAATTGTGGTTTTGGGTGGGTTTTTGAGCAAGGACCATATACTCATGAACAGTTTGATGTTTTGAAATCATGTGCTGCAGGTATAAGTGATGAATTTTTGAAAAGCAGTGTCTTAGCTAGTATCTCATTGGAACTTGCAAAGCATGGAAAGTTAGCTGAAGCGTTATCCTGCACTGTTGGAATTAATGAAGAAGTCGATAAAAGTAGTGCCTTAGCTAGTATATCATTGGAACTGGCAAAGATTGGAAAGATAGCTGAAGCATTATCCTGTACTGTTGACATAAGTGATGAAGAGGATAAAGATAGAGCTATTGCTAACATTTCATTGGAACTAACAAGACAGGGGAAGGTAGCGGAATCGCTATTATGCACGTCTGTAATAAATGATGAATTTTGTAAAACTGATTCATTTACAAGTATATTATCTGAACTGACAAAGCAGGGTAATACAGAAATAATTGAAAAAGTGATCGAAGAGGCGCGATCAAGTGCAGACAACATAAGAGATGAAGAGGATAAAAGTAGAGCCATTGCTAACATTTCATTGGAACTGGTAAAGCAGGGCAAGAGAGAAGAAGCTGAAAAAGTGATTGAGGAAGCGCTCTACTGCGCTACTAGAATGAGTAATCAAGAGGATAAATGTAGGGCAATTGCCAACATCTCATCTGTTCTAGCAAAACAAGGCAATGATAAAGCAGCTGAAAAAATGATACAGGAAGCGCTCTCCTGCGCAAATAAAATAAGTGACGAAGAGGATCAAAGTGTAGCCTTTGCTAACATTTCATTGGAACTAGTGAAACAGGGGAAACTAGCTGAATCTCTATCCTGCATTACTTTTATAAGTGATGAATTTTGGAAAACTGATGCATTAATTAGCATCTCAACGGAACTGGCAAAGCAGTCCAAGATAGCAGAAGCATTATCCTGCGCTACGAGGATAAGTGATGAATTTTGGAAAAGTAGTGCTTTAGTCAGTATTTCATCGGAACTAGTAAGGCAGGGAAAGGCATTAGAATCTTTATCCTGCGCAGCAGGTATTACTGATGAAAGAGATAAAACAGAAGCCTTGACATCTATCTCATTGGAACTTATAAGGCAAGGAAAAGTGGCGGAGTCGATATCCTGTGCTGAAGGTTTAATCAGAGAAAGTGATAAAAGAAAAATCTTGACGACTATTTCAGCGGAATTGCTAAAGCAGGGTAAGACAAAAGAAGCTACAAATGTAATTGCAGAAGCGCTATTCAGCATTGCTGGCATGAGTGATGAAACGGAAAAGAATAGCGCCTTGGTGAATATCTCAACGGAACTGGCAAAGCAAGGCAAGACAGAAGAATCGTTAACCTGCGTTGCAGGAATAAGTGATGAGTTTTGGAAAAGTAGTGCTTTAGTCAGTATTTCGAAGGAACTAGCAATGCAAGGAAAGACAGAAGCTTCGCTATTTTATGCAGAGGGTATAGGTAAAGAATGGCAAAGAAGCAAAGCCTTAGCTATTATATCATCGGAGCTGAAAAAACAGGGCAAGGAAACAGCAGCTGAAAAAATGATGCAGGAAGCATTATACTTCGCTTCGGGTATTGATGAATGGGGTAAAAGTAGAGTATTGCCAAGTATCTCATCTGAACTGACAAAGCAGGGTAAAACTGGAGAAGCTACAAAAGTGATGGAGGAAGCACTAATCTGTGCTGTGGGAATAAATGATGCATATTTGAAAAGTAGTGCTTTGGTCAGTCTCTCAACTGAACTAGCAAAGCAGGGCAAAACTGAAGAAGCACTCTCCTCCGCTTTGGGAATAATTGATGAAAGTGAAAGAGCTAAAGCCTTAGCAATTATCTCATCAGAAATGATAAAGCAGAGCGAGAAAGTCCAAGGTAAAAAAGTGATGGAAGATGCTTTACACTATGCTGCAGGCATAAGTGATCAAGCGGAAAAAAGTAGAGCCTTAGTCAGTATCTCAATTGAACTAGCAAAACAGGGTAATTGGCAAAAGGCTGAAGAAATATCATTGACAATTTCAAGTACAGGTAAACGTCATCAGTGTTGGAAATATATTACAAAAGCCCACCTTGAAAAGCATGGATGGAAAAATTCATTGGTATATTTTTCAAAACTTTATCATAAGGAGGCGTTTTTATTCTATTTGAAAGGATGGGTTGAATGGATAAAAATAACGGATGTGAATGAAATCTGTATTTGTGAAGCCCTACCTATATTTTTGAAAAATTCAGTAATCATCGAAGCCTTGTTGCAAAAATTTGCTATGGTAGAGATTTCTCTGAGAAACCCTTCGGAGGAATTTGTACAACGCCTTAACAAAACCCTCAATATTCAATGGGTAATTGATATAAGAAATAGAATAAATGAATTAAATAATTAATAATGAGTATTTTATCTGAGACAACAACTTCTAAAAGTCTTTTTACATTTACTTCAGAATTAAAATATTTAGTTGATATGATAGAGTTTGGCATTACTCCAAGATATGTTTTTGAAACAATGCCATATGGTCAAAAAAGTTATATTATTCCCATGAAATGTTTTTGTGACATTCCATTGAGTAAAGCTAAAATGCACATGAATTGGTTTGGTAAATATGGTCTAGGGATTAACAAAAATTATTTAGCAAAAATGGGAGTTACCCCTGTTTTGTATATACACCACAGATCAAGAATCAATCTTTTTAAAGACTTTAGGAAAAATAATGAAATAAATAAATTGGTACCAGTTTTAAAAAGATATAAAGGGAGAGATTTTCGAAAAAATATAGATGGTGGGATTGAGCGAAAAATTCGTCAATTTTATGAAGAAAGGGAATGGAGATATATTCCAAAGAATTGTCAAATTATAAGTGTT
>JBILSG010000009.1:0-18745 GCA_044372235.1 Chitinophagaceae bacterium | reverse complement strand
GGATGCAACCTATTACAATACCCTCAACAAAGGGCAAATCATTGAAAACTTCCGCCTCAGTTACGGCACAGGCTTCGTGTTAAATACGCAAAATGCAGCCAGCACAAGAAACCAGGGTGTTGAAATCACCTTGAGCTCCAGTATCATCAACAAAGCCAAATTCAGCTGGAACCTGCAGGTGAACTTCAACAAGATGTGGAACGAAGTAATCGACATGCCTAAGAATGTAGCTGAATACTACATTGCAGACACCTGGCTGTACGGTAATGCCAGAGGCGGACTCGTATTGGGCGGACCAACCACATCTATTACAGGGTATGGTTATGAGCGTAATTTGAATGGCGACGTTCTTATAAATCCAGTAAATGGATTACCCGTAATCGAGCAGGTTTTCAAAATCCGTGGCGACAGGAATCCGGATTTCACCATGGGTATCAACAACGCCTTCCGCTTCAACAGGTTCAGACTTAACTTCCTGTGGGATCTCAAAGTTGGTGGAGATATCTTCAATGGCACTCACCGTTTCCTCACCGGAGCAGGAAGAAGCCAGCTGACTGCTGATCGCTTTACACCAAGAGTAGTTAAGGGCGTATTGAAAGACGGCAGAGAAAATACAGGCTACCCTACACCCAATACCATCGTGGTTGTTCCTGCATACAATGATGCATATTATACCAATATGCCGGAAGAAGATTTCATTGAGAAGGATGTCAACTGGTTACGTCTGAGAGACCTGACATTGAGTTATGCATTGCGTAAATCACCATTCAGGGATCATGGATGGATCAGGACAGTTGAGTTTTTTGCAACAGCAAACGACCTTATTCTGATTACAAATTATACAGGAGCTGACCCTGCAGTGAATGGCAACACAGCCGGTTCCAGGGGTGTTGGCGGATTTGGCTTCGATTACGGCACCATGCCAGCTCCTGTAAGTCTCAATTTGGGTGTTAAAGCTTCATTCTAATCAACGTGAAAAAAAAGATCATGAAAAAGAATAACATATTTCATCTCACTGCAGTAGCCATTTTACTGGCTCTGACCGGATGTGAAAAAAAGATCGATGAGGCATTTGCCAATCCGAACGCGAGTGTCCGTGTTCCTGTAGAAACACTTTTACCCGGCATCATTGGTAATTTCGTGGGAAGTTCAGCTGCAGCAGGCAGTGCGTATGGTATCGCAAACGATGGCTTGTATATCGGCAGGTATGTTCAGTACTGGGCTACCAACTCTGCAGGTAACCAGTATGACCAGATGGGGGGCGCTACAGGAGCAAGTGATCTACTTGGATCAGTATGGGCCATGCATTATTTTGGTATGGGTGAGAACCTTAACAAAATGGTACAATGGGGTATAGAAGAAGAAAAATGGGATTATGCCGGTGTAGGTTATGCCATCCGTGCATGGAGCTGGCTGCAACTGACCAATATGTATGGTGAAGTTATCCTGAAAGAAGCCTTCAGACCTGATCAGTTGGTATTCAAATACGATAACCAAGAAGAAGTTTATGACTCTGTTCGTGCCATTGCACACAGGGCCATCGCTTATCTTGACAAAACTGGCGGCCAAGCCAGTCAGGCTAATCTTGCCAAAGGAGACGCTTATTTCTACAATGGTGATGTCAACAAATGGAAGAAATTTGCCTATACAGTCCTTGCCCGTTCATTCAGCCACCTGAGCAACAAGTCTACCTACAATGCTGATTCCGTAATCAGGTATGCACAACTGGGTATCAATACCAATGCAGATAATGCAACTGCCAAGTTTGCCAATACAGGAATCACCGGAACATCTAACTTTTATGGTCCGTTCAGAAACAACGTTGGCACCCTGCGTCAGACAGATTATATTACCAACCTCATGAACGGACTGAACACCCGTTTCTCAGGAGCCACAGATCCACGTGCCTGGTACATGCTCAGGGAAAACACCAACAAAACCATAAGAGGCATTAAACTGAATAAAGGAAGCAGCGGACTGCCTGCCGGTGACCAACCACAAAGTTTCTGGGGACAGCCCTTTGGCACCGCCACTGCTCCTACTTCAGATGCAGCTTCTCGTTACATCTTCAAAAACGGAGCACCATTCCCAATCATCACAGCAAGTGAAAATAAATTCATACTCGCTGAGGCATACCTGAGAAAGGGTGATGCCAATGCAGCAAGAACTGCTTATATTGATGGTATTAGCCTGAACATTGACATGCTGAACGCTGATTTTAAAAGGGATGTTCCTGCAGACAAAGAAATAACACCTGCCATGAAAGCTGCTTTCCTTGCCAATACAACAATAGTTCCGGATGCATCTTCACTAACGCTTAGCCATATCATGTTGCAGAAATACATTGCCCTGTACGGATTTGGTATGATGGAGACATGGGTGGATATGAGAAGGTTTCACTATGTGGATCAGGATCCGAAAGGCGGACAGGTATATGCAGATCTTGTATTACCTACCGGAATAGACCTGTTCATCAATAATAGTGGCAAGTATACTTACAGAGCCAGACCACGTTTCAATTCAGAATACCTGTACAACGTAGCTGAGCTCACCAGGCTTGGCGCACTGGCACTGGATTATAACACCAAAGAACAATGGTTTTCACTGAAATAAACAACCAGAAATCACAGCTCATGAAAAAATTAAACCTCATTCAAAAACTCATGTCACTGCTCATAATCGTTGCTGTGATGGTTTCCTGTAAAAAGGAATACCAAAGCATCGCTCCGGTAGAAACTGATCTGAGTAACAAAGCCAATGTAAAGTTTTACAATGGTATTGTAAATTCCAACAGAACCTATATCTACGCTGAACTGGTGCCACTCAATGGCGCAACAGTTGCCTATGGTGCCGTATTTCCTGCATTATCTCCATCTTATACTGCATTGAATCCGGGATCGGTGAACATCGTTATGCGTGACACGCTTGTTCCTACCACACAGTTTCCACTGAATTTCTTTGCTGAGCTGGAAAAAGGAAAATACTACACTGTTTTTGCGTACGACTCATTGAACTCTCCCAAGCGCAAGGTAGTACTTGATAATATCCAACAATTTGGTGATACCACAGCAAGAATCCGCTTTGCAAATTTCCCTTTCAGTTCTGCGGCTATTCCAAACGTCGACGTGTACTCAGCTAAACGCAAAGAGAATATCTTCACCAACATCAGCACTACAACTGTAACTGATTTCATCCCCTATGCTTCTGCATTAAGCGATACACTTTTTGTGAGGCAAACGGGAACAACTACTAACCTTACCCAGCTCAATGGCTTGATACCAACTGCCAAAAGAAGCTATACTGTAATTTTCAGGGGTAGCTACAGGGTTACATCCGGCACAGCAGCAAGGACACTTTCATCATTCCTTACATTTTAAACCATACATAGAAAAAGTTAATCTTAACCGCAACAAAAAAGCCGGCTGCATGATGCAGCCGGCTTTTTTGTGGGTAGTATTTCCGTTGAATTGGTTAAAACTTCCAGCCCAAGCGGACTGCAACCCTGTGCATGGTATATAAATCTGTTGACCGGGCTGAACGGTTTTGCCCAGGTCCCATCCAGTAATCAATATCATAACTTTCTTTCACCTGTTTGATATTTTTAACTACTGACAGTTGTAGTCTTTCCTTTTTAGCTATTTTGAAGACAAATCCACCACCCAACTCTGCATAATATCCTCCGGTCCGGTCATAAACCCTGGAGCCTATCCAGGTTGGAACGGTATCCGAAGCGTTTTTAAAATTATAACCAGCTGACGCAATCAGAAACGGAGAGGTTCCCCTGAAACTAAAAACCCTTTGCACCTGGAGGTAAACTGGATATGACCTGAAACGGTAAAAATCGATGGCAGCCCCTAAACCATAATACCAGTTCTGCCTTTTTATGCCTCCCTGCAAGCGTAGGTCTCCCGAGGGTTCCGTGGCACCAATCTGTAAACCCATTTCGGGCATCAGCCAGGGTTTCAATGCTTTCACCTGAGCATCCCCAATGCCGCATTTCAACAACAAAGATGCCAGCAACAAATACCTGATCATTTGTCTGAGTTAATAGTGATAGAGGATTTGACCACAGGTTTTGCAGGATCGCTGAAGTCTATGAGGTACAAGGCATCTGCTGCTGAAACCATGGCTACAGTACCCAATGCGATGACATCATAGGCATTCATGCCTTTAAGGTGACCAAGCTTTCTGATGTTATTGACATCTGCTGCATTGAAAATTTTTACACCATCCGCTCCATCACAGATCAGGAGTATATCTCCAACCTTTGATAGACCATGCGGATTGGTAAGTGGATAAGATTTCAACAGCTTGGGTTTGGTAAGGTCAGCAATATCAACCACATCCAGCTGGTTGATGAAACCCTGACACTCGGTTCCGTTTCGGAGTGTTACAAAAGCATGTTTACCATCACTGATAACCGGATCACATACCCGGGCATGTGTAAAAGTACCCACCTGTTTGGGTAGATCTTTGGAGGTAACATCAAATATGAACATACCTGTCATTGACCCAATAAACAGGTTATTTCCAAAAGGAAAGATTGTTTCAATCCCCCAGTTACCGGTTGGAATATTCCTGATATACAAAGGTTTTTCAGGAATAGATACATCAAATACCTTCAGATCCGTATTATCCACAGTATAAAGCCTGTCTTCCCGTAATCCAAAGCGAGCCATACTTCCCCCTGTTCCATTGCTCACGTTCCCAGATGCTGTGGCTGGCATGGCAAACATCATATCTTCTCTCCTGATGCCCCAACCAAAATACTCACCCTCTTGTAGCACAGTATCTACGGCCTGCCAATCTACGATGATTTTACCTGTATCATTGTCGAAATTAGGATAATACCGTTGCGGAAAAACCCCGGTTACCACTTGCTGAAGCTTTACCTGCTGCGGATTACTGATATCTACTGCAACGAGGTCTGTATACATATCAGCATAGAGGATATTTCCCCTTACAGCCATATCTACAGCACCAGGTATATTTACAAAGGCTACATTCTTGGGTGATGCCACATTGCGGATATCGATGATATGCACACCTTTATACAATTCATTGAGAAATGCGAAGCCATCCTTATAAAATATCTTACCAGGCGCAACAAGTTCAAGTGGTAAACTGCTTTTGATGTTAGCCTTTACTTCCTCCTTGGTTTTGTAAACAGGCTTATAGATTGTTGTTTTTCGGGCAACATTGTCTTTCAGGCAAGACTGAAAAAACAAGGCAATGAACAGAGAGATACCCAATATACGTTTCATAGTACTTCTTTTCTTTTATGACTGCAAAGTTCCTGAAAAGGTTGCATATCCTGCAAAAAACAGGATAAACGGTTACTACAAGCACAGGTTACCTCAGATAAGCCTGTAATTGCGAAAGGCAAAAAACCGCTTTCCGGTCAGTTTCTCAAGCCAGTACATGATCCTTTTTTTCATACTGAACCGTTTCCTGCTAATGTCTATGTCTACCTGCCAGTTCTTGGCTGCAATTCTTTGGTGCATTACAAGCGGATGCGTGCCTGAAAACTTTGCGAGTGAATCGAAATCATCATAGTTAAAAACAGTTTCCCTGGCATCAAGTGCTGCTTTCATGGATTTACCCATCCAGTTTTTGCTGAGTGTTCGCAGTTTTCTGTCCATTTTCTCAGGCGATTTCACCCAGCCATAGTGATAAACCTGTGCATCAATTACCTTGGATGGAAGCCTGTCTTTGACACCCATTCTGAATCCCTGCGCATCTTTAAATGAATGGATCCGTTGATCATTTCTGATGATTCTGATTTCGCGGTTATACCATCTTCTGCTGTCTCCAACATAATCATAAGTACCGTAGAAATGAAGGTACCCAAATACAAGACCCATAACCCGCGTGTCATTTAGATACTTTTCGCATGCCGCTCTGATAGCAGCATGATATTGTTCATGGACCACCTCATCACACTGGATGTAAAAACCCCAGTCGCTGTCCGGCGCTATAGATTGAAAAGCCTTATCGGTTTCAACCGCCATCACCCGTCCGCCTTGCAGCAGAGACAGGTCCCACTCCGTTTCAACGATCCTGATTTTGTCTGACCCGATGGCTTGAATCAAACCCAGCGTATCGTCATCACTTTTACCAACCGCAACCACCATTTCATCCACAACCGGTAAAATGGAGGTGATGGCTTCCACTGCCGGATAATCATTGATGATGGCATTGCGGATAATCGTAAAACCGGAAATTTTCATCCAGCAAAAGTAGTGCAGCGAAAGCGGAATCAATAATTTGGAGTCTTATCTTTAACTTGTTGCAGTATTAAAAAAATTAATATTCCCCTCCTTGCCAGGCTTGCCAGCCGGGGCTGGAGGGGAGTTTTTTGCCTTTTAATATTACAATACGTTTATCTTTAATCTCTTTATTTGAGTGGAAAATTAAACCATTATACTTGAAAAAAATAGTTACCAACCTCACCTTCTGGGTGCTGATCGCCATCACTGCAGGTGCATTACTTGGGCATTTTAATCCGTCTGCTGCGCTAAAAATGGAGCCTTTGGGTAAACACTTCATTACTGTCATCAAATGGTTTATCAGTCCGATCATCTTCCTCACCATTACCCTCGGGATCAGTGGCATGAATGACCTGAAAAAGGTTGGACGCGTAGGTGGTAAAGCCATTCTCTATTTTGAAATCGTGACCACCGTCGCATTGTTGATTGGAATCATAGTGGCACATTTTATCCAACCTGGTGCAGGTGTAAATACTGATGCGATCAAAGGTGGTGATATTTCAAAATTTACATCGTCAGCCCAATCATTTTCCTGGTTGCAATTCCTTCGTGATAACCTGACTATCCAGGTTCTCCTGTTTTCCATCATAACTGGCATACTGCTCAGCAAATACAGTAGAAAAGAAAAAATTATCCATCCACTCCAGATTGCATCTCGTTATATTTTCAAAGCACTTCATTTTGTGATGCTTTTTGCGCCTGTTGGGGCATTTGGTGGAATGGCTTTCACCATTGGTAAATATGGTATAGCTACACTGCTGCCGCTCGGCAAACTGATGCTGACCGTATACATCACCATGGCAGTTTTTGTGTTTGCCATCCTGGGTATGATTCTGCGTTATTATCAAATCAGCTTACTGAAGTTTCTCAATTACATCAAGGAAGAATTATTAATTGTGTTGGGCACTTCATCATCTGAAGCAGCCCTGCCATCGCTGATGGAGAAACTGGAAAAAATGGGTTGCGCAAAGCCTGTAGTGGGTTTGGTTGTTCCGGCCGGATATTCGTTTAATCTGGATGGTACAACCATTTACCTTTCGATGGCCATTATCTTTCTGGCACAGGTATTTCATGTTGATCTATCTTTTGCCCAGATGCTGACGATAATTGGTATTTTGATGGTAACATCAAAAGGGGCGGCAGGAGTTACAGGCAGTGGTTTTATTGTACTCGCATCAACGCTTTCAGCTGTGCATGTAATACCAGTTGAGGGACTGGCCCTGCTGCTGGGCGTTGATAAGTTTATGTCTGAAGCAAGAGCTATTACCAACTTCATTGGCAATGGTGTTGCCACAATTTTTCTGGCAAACCAGGAAAAAGCATTCGACAGAGACCTGATGGAAAAAGCATTTTCCCGGGAGGTATATGAGTACGACGCTCAGGAAATCTGATTGCTTTAGGCCTTAGCTATTTTCACTAATCAGATCCCTGATCACCACTGAAGCTGCTGTTGCTCCAAATACAGCAGGGAGATACGATATAGTTCCGTAGGCTGATTTTTTGAAATTTTTTCCATCAGTAAGCATCAGGCTTTCCTTGATATGCTTTTCAGGAGAAAAAACAGCTTTGATACCTGAACGGATACCATGCTGCTTCAGATTTTTACGAATCTGCTGGGCAAACGGACAATTATAAGTCTTGGAAATATCCACTACCTGCAACTTTGTTGGGTCTAGTTTTGCACCAGCACCCATACTGCTTACCACACGAATACCTTGTCCATACGCTTCCCTTAGAAAAGTAATCTTGGGTGTTATGCTGTCAATCGCATCAATGACATAATCGGGTTTAACAGCAAACAAATCCTGAACCATATCTGGATTTACAAATGAACGTACCACCGTCAATGCTATCTCTGGATTGATGGCACGAAGCCGCTCTTCCATAATCAATGCCTTGGAAATACCATGGTTGGTAGACAAGGCAGGTAACTGCCTGTTTCTGTTGGTTGGATCTACAACATCCCCGTCAATGATTGTCATCCTGCCCACTCCACTCCGTGCAATGAATTCTGCAGCAAAAGATCCCACACCACCTAATCCAACCACCATCACATGCTGTTGTGTTAGGTGCACCAACTTTTCCTCACCAATGAGCAATTGTGTTCTCGACAACCAGGATGTATCCATCAGTCATGTGTTTTAATGAGCGCAAATCTAAAGGAAGTCCGGATTTTATTCGTTATATTTAAGATAAAATCAACTGATTGTTATGCAAAGACGCTCTTTTTTTCAAACAGCTGGTCTTGCCTCACTGGCAGGAGTACTTCCTGCACAGGCCATGCAACCCATACAGACATCAGCAGATTCAAAAATAAAACTGAGCGTTTCCAGTTATTCGTACTGGCATTTCAAAGGTGATAAATTTCCCATTGAAAAAGTTATCGATGAAGCAGCATCAATGGGTCTTGATGGCATTGATGTTTTACACAGGCAAATGGAAAGCGAGGATAACGCATACCTGCAAAAAATCAAAAAACATGCATTTCTTAACGGCATAGCGCTGACCTGTTTATCTATTCACCAGGGCTTTGTAACACCTGACAAAACTGAACTGAAGAAACATGTAGACCATACACTGCATTGCATGGAGCTGGCTTATAAGATGGGCATCCCGTGCCTCCGACTCAATACAGGCCGATGGAATACCATCAAATCGTTTGATGAACTGATGAAAAACAGGGGAATAGAACCGATCCTGCCTGGTTACACGGAAGAAGATGGCTATAAATGGTGTGTGGATGGCATCAATCAGTGTCTCGATAAAGCCGCAGAACTGGGTGTTTTACTTGCACTCGAGAATCACTGGGGACTTGGTTCTACACCTGAAGGTATGCTCAAAATCCATGAGAGGGTTAACTCCCCATGGTTGGGTTTACTGATGGATACCGGAAATTTTCTTGAGGACCCATACGAAAAATTGAAAATGATCGCACCCAAAACAAGTTTCGTTCAGGCTAAAACCTATTATGGTGGTGGTGAATGGTACAGCTTAGAACTCGATTATGATCGAATCATTAAAATCCTGAAAACCGTTAATTATAACGGTTATATTTCGATTGAATTTGAAGGTAAGGAAGACCCATACTCCGGAGTAAGAAAAAGTGTTGCACTGCTGCGCAAATCATTGAATCAATAATCATCCAATAATTAAATCTATTCACATGAGCCATATCAAAAATTCAAGAAGGGATTTCCTTTCACAAACTGCGTTACTTGGTACAGGATTATTTCTTTCCAACGATCTCCTTGCAATGGCAGAAACAAACAAAGCCTACAAGGTTTATCTCGGTGCCATCACCTATTCATTCAGGAGTATGCCAGGTACAATTGACGACCTGATAGGATATTGTAAAGAATGCGGTATCAATGCCATTGAACTGATGGGTGACCCCGCAGAAGCCTATGCAGGTAACCCGTATGCATCAACCGGACCCATGCGTCCACCAGCAGGTGGACAACGTCCACAGATGACTGATGAAATGCGTAAATCTTTTGCAGAGCGTGCTGAAAAATCAAAGATCTGGCGTGAAACTGTATCCATGGAAAAATTTGTTGAAATAAAACAAAAATTCAAGGATGCGGGTGTTACGATCTACGCTTACAAACCCAATGCACTGGGTGAAAACAACAGCGATGCCGAGATTGAATATGCCATGAAAGCTGCCAAAGCTTTGGGAGCAACTTCAGTAACAGTAGAAATACCAGGCAAGCCTGCTCACTCCAAAAGGCTGGGTGACCTCGCAGCTAAGCATAAAGTGTATGTTGGGTACCATGCCCATCTGCAGGCTACAGATACTGCCTGGGACGAAGCACTGGCACAGTCGCCTTATAATTCTATGAACCTCGACTGTGGACACTACATTGCGGCCGGTGGTAACAACACGAAAGAAAGTCTGCTTGCACTGATTGAAGCAAAACACGACAGGATAACTTCCATGCACCTGAAAGACAGAAAAAACAAAACCAATGGTGGTACCAATGTTGCCTGGGGAACAGGAGACACACCGATTGTGGAAATACTTCAATTGTTGAAGAAAAAGAAATACAGCATACCTGTTTCAGTAGAACTGGAATACGATATACCTGCAGATTCTGACGCTGTGAAGGAAGTCAAGAAATGCATTGATTATGCTAAAAAGGCGCTCAGTTGAGCGCCTTGTAATGAAGTTTAAAAATTAAGGGGGCTAAATGCCCCCTTACTTTTTTATTGTGGAATTACTCTAAATACTGTCCCAGGCCCTTCAATACCCACATAGATATAACCATCTCTTCCCATCTCAACATTTCTGGTTCTGCCGATATTCAAAAGTATCTTCTCCTGACTCACTACTTTATTGTCTTTCATCACACAACGGTTGATGTGATTAAAGCGGAGTGAACCCACTAGTAAACTACCTTTCCAGGCTGGGTATTTATCACCCGTTACAAATGTCAATCCACTTGGTGCAATAGAAGGAATCCAGTATGTTACAGGTTGTGACATACCCTCTTTTTTACTGATAGCAGTAATGGGTTTACCGTCATAATTGATGCCGTATGTGATTACAGGCCAGCCGTAGTTGGCACCTGACTGTATCAGGTTAAGCTCATCACCACCTCTTGGTCCGTGTTCAGTTTCCCAGATCAATCCTGATACAGGATCCATGGTCATACCCTGCGGATTTCTGTTACCATAAGAATAAACTGAAGCTACAGCCTTACCTTTCCCTACAAATGGATTGTCTGCTGGTATGCTACCATCGTCTTTGATGCGGTGAATTTTACCAGGAGCAGTTTCCAGATCCTGTGGGAATACTTTTTCCTGTCCGCGCTCACCCATTGAGATAAAAAGAAAACCCTTTTTATCAAAAACAAGCCTTGAACCATAGTGGTGCTTGGTAGCAGTATAGGGAAGACCTTCAAAAACTTCCTGATGCTCTACAAACTCACCATTGCGTAATTTGCCACGAACAACAGCTGTTGTACCCAGGGTTTTACCGTCTACTACCTTACTTTTGGAATAGGAAATATAAATCCAACCATTTTCTGCATACTTGGGATGAATGGTAATATCCAACATACCACCCTGTCCTTCTGCATAAACAGCAGGAGTTCCCTTGATGGCAGTTTTGGTTTTATTCTTATCAACATGGTACAAAGTACCATTTCTGTCTGTGATGAGGTAAGTCATATCCGGAAGCTGCTCGAAACCCCATGGACTGGTTAACCCGGTTGCAATGGTATCGAGTTTTACGGTCATGCCAGCAGACTTGAATATTGCCGGACCATCCGCATTTTTTTTCTCCTTGGTGAAATCATATTGGGAAACAGTTTTCAGGCTTTCAGTGATCAGATCTGCCAGACCCTGAACGTCCTTATCAGGAATGATTTCCCCCCAGGCAGGCATGCCGAAATCAGCATATCCCTCTTTGATACTCTTTACCAGTTCTGCTTTGCTGGTGCCATGTTTCCATTTTCTATCCACAAAAGCTTCTACTTTTTCACCATGACAGGAAGCACATTTTTCTGTATAGATTTTCCGTGGGTCTTCAAGAGCTGCCTGGTAATCATCAGCATTTTTGAATTGCATAAAAGCCAGACTGACAGCCAATGCTGTCAGCAACAATGAAATTTTATTGATTCTTTTCATGTGGAATAATTGTACAGCAATTTACTGAATAATTCCTAATCACTATTCCAAAAAAAGCCCCGCTCCAAAAGGAGCAGGGCGATCACTGTTTATGAGAAACGATAACTTAATCAGGTATCTTATCCAACGGTGCTACATTCTTTTCAGAACCGGAATAACCCAGATTCTGATTCAGTACTGCAAGGCTGTTGGCAAGTACTGCCGGCCTTGGCACTGGCCACAACACATGATATGGACTCATGGTATAGGCATCACCACGAACGTTTTTGATATTCTTACCGTAGAAATCATTTTTCGCCATTACGCGGTCGAAATAGAAGTTCGCCTGTGAAAAATTGTTAAGGCTGTATGTCTTACCATTGAAAGACTTACCAGTCTTGGCAAAAGTGAAAGCTATACGGGTGAGCTCTGTTTTGCGAGGCTCTTCATAATAGAGCTCTCTTGCACGCTCATCAAGAATAGTACCAATATCAACCTGTGCTGCAGTATATGGTGCACAATTTGCTCTTGTTCTTACCCTATTGACATCAGCAGCTGCGTTGGCCGCATCACCTTTCCACCAGTAGGCTTCAGCCCTCAGCAGGTGTGTTTCTGCCAGGCGGAAAATATACCAATCGGTATTTCCACCCTGTAACGGATACCTGATTTCATCTTCTACATACAATTTGTAATGTGGCCAGGAGAACCAGGTACGGATGGTGTCTCCACCACTCACCAGCAGTGCACCAGTTGAGCTGAACAGCCTTAGTCTTTCACCGTAGAAAGGTGATTTACCTTTTAAAGTAGCCTCATTGTTGTAAACGAGATTTTCCATATTCATCCAGTTGCCTGAAACGGTATCGTGACGCCAATCGTTAACATCGTCCCAGATATAGCGTGTAGAATATGGTGTAGCTCTGCAACGGCCAATTCCGCGACCAAAATTTTGCATGTGATCAAATTCAGCTCTTACCGCAAGCATACCAGACCTTCCGTCAGGTGTAATGATGGCAGCAGAGGAGAAGAATGGCAGTGCCTGACGCATGGATGTTGTTCCGGTTGTTGTAGCAGAAGGATCACCAAAACGGTCAATAACAGAGAAGATCACCTCGGTATTTGCGGCTGAAAACTTATTTGTCCTTCTGTGCAGATCCCAAATAACATTCTTTCTGGCAACACCTGCATCTACGCCAAAACGATTGGTCATCAGTTTGTAAGTACCATTGTTAATTACCTGATTTGTTGAAGCGATTGCTCCATCAAAATCTGCCAGTGACAACTGAACCTTGGCCAACAGGTGATAAATAGCCGCCCTATTGATATCGCCTTTGTTGCCAACCCAAGGAACATGCTGTGCTGCGAACTCAAGATCAGTCTTCAAACGCTGCAAGATAACTTCACGCTTAACCGATTGGAAATCTAATTTTGCTTCAGTCAATTCCTTGAAAGTTGCGGGCACATCACCAAACTGATTTACAAGTCTGTAATAAGCATAAGACCTGTAGAAATTTGCTTTACCAATGATGACGTTTTTGGCAGCATCAGTAATACCCTTTACATCCGTAATACGGGTAGTAATGGTATTTGCAAGCCTGATCACAACGTACCAACGCTCCCAATACCAGCCAATCCTGTTGAAATCGGAACTATTGAGGTTTGCATCAGGTGTAATCAAAACATTGAGGTTTACGGCCGGACCAAACTTATCTGTTGTTCCTTCAATTGCAACTTCTGAAAATATATTCTCAGTAATGATGGGGTGTCCATCACCATAAAACTCCTCCCTTACCTGACGTGCAATAGCTGCAAGACCGGCATTGAAACCCTTCTCGTCAACAAGGGTATTCTCAGGGGAGAAAAAAGAAAGTGGTTTAGGTGCCAGCCAATCCTTGTTACAGGACTGGGTCATGAGCAATACCACGGCCAGAGAGGCTAGGTATTTTGTTAATCGGTTTAATTTCTGCTTCATATCAAATGATTTGAATGTTTCTGCTATTTATTAGAGTGTCAGGTTGATACCAAAAGTACCATAAGAAGGGGTAAATCCTTTGTTTTCAGGATCAAAGAATTCCCATGGACTTACAGTAAGTGCATTCTGAATGTTGAAATAGAATTTCAGACTCTGAAATTTCATCTTATCAGTTACACTTTTAGGCATGGTGTAAGCAAGGCTCACGTTGTTTATACGAATAAATGAAGATTTTCTCCATACATTCAAACCAATACCTGATCCTAATGAAGACATCATTCGGGCGTAGTCATCAATTTGGTTGGTTGGAGTCCAATAAGGACGCTTGTAGAACTGTGAGCGGTCATAGAACCTGTCAACGTTAGCAGCTTCATTGAACTGCGAAAGTTGTCCGAAACGACCATACAACTGGAAGGAAACATCCCAATTTTTGTATAGAGTGAATTCATTTCTCAAATTGATGTTGAATAAAGGAGTTGAACGACCGAGGAATACCCTGTCATCCACCGTAAACTTCCCATCCTTGTTGACGTCATCCAGCTTGAAGTCGCCAGGAGCGAAACCATAAGATTTTGCAGTTGCAGCCTCATCAACTTTCCATACACCCAAGATGCGGAAATCCCAAATGGTGTTGATATCCCTTCCAATGAACCAACGGTTAGCCAAATCATCTTGCTCTTTAAGTACAGTGTTGCCACTTGCATCTGTGACAGGCACCGGACCATACAAGCTTACAATTTTATTCTTGTTGCTCCAAAAAGCGAGGCTTGTTCTCCAAACGAAGTTGTTTGTCTTCAAGTTTTCCGTATTCAAGCTAAACTCAAAACCGGAGTTATCTACCTTACCGAGGTTGGTTACTACACTTCCAAAACCGGTAATATTAGGCAATGCCCTGTTTACAAGCAAATCACTCGTGTTGCGGATGTAATAATCCACGGCACCTGAGATTTTGCCACCTTTCAGACTGAAATCAAATCCGAAGTTTACAGAACGTTGCCTTTCCCAACGCAGATTGGGGTTGGCCATGTTCACAGTAGAAACAGCACCTACTGGCACATTTATGCCTCCTGGAGTTGTGTAAAGGTAGTTGGCTGAAGCTAGCTGAGCGAGGGCAGCATACCTACCAATTTCCCTGTTACCATTCTCACCGTAAGAAACGCGTGCCTTCAAGTAATCAAGCACATTGAGCGTTTTTTGCATGAATTTTTCGTCGGTTACAACCCAACCTAAAGCTGCAGAAGGGAATGTTGCACGTGGATTACCCTGTCCGAAAGCAGAATATCCATCGCGACGGGCAGTGAGGGTAAGGAGGTACTTATCGTCATAACCATAGTTTACCCTTCCCATCAGGGCATCGCCTGTCTGGTACTGATCATTGGCACTGAAGTTTCTGATTGCAGCTGCCTGAATGCCATTCCAACCGAGGTTATCGTTTGGAGAGTAGTTCTCAGCATTGATGGTATTGGAGAAGAAGAAGAATTCCTCAGCATTCACGAGTGCAGTTGCATCAACCGAATGCTTACCAAATTTCTTGTTCCACATCAGGAGGTTATCAATCTGCCACTGGTAGGTCCTATCTTCTCTTCTGGATGTGATACCATTACGGCTTTCCAACAACGGACGCTGTGAGGAGATATGCTCGTAGTTCTGAACCCACTCAAACCTTGGCGTGAAATTGACCTGATAGGAGAAACCTGCTGGCAATTTACCCTTAGCATAAATAGACCCAAAAAGGTTATTAAACTTCAACATACGTTTAACGTAATATGGAGTCATCAGCGGGTTCGTGTTGTTTCCCACGTCATCATTGGCACTGGCACGCAGGCGACCATCAGCTTGAAACAGACTTCCGAAAGGTGAAGTGCCGAGCATATCACCGATACTTACAGGAGTTTGTCCTTCATCACGACTGGCAAACTGCATATTCAATCCGATTGAAAGGAACTTGGCTACCTCAGTTTCAAGGTTTAACCTTGTCCTCAACGTCTTAAATTGTTCACCCTGAGCCATACCGGTATTTTCGTAATAGCCATAAGATGAATAATAATTTGTAGCACCAGCTCTACCTGAAACACTCACAGTATGGTCTTGCTGGCGACCATCCTTATTGAGGATCAATGATTCCCAATCAATTGGTGTATTTTTTAGGTAACTCTCTTGAGAAATGGCTGAAGTTCCTTGGTTTCCACCTACACGATTCAACCAAACTGTAACAGGATCTGAAGTGGCAGGATTACCTCCGAGTGCCAGCCAGTCATTTACAGAAATGCTTCCAGCAGGTAATTTCCTGGGGTCAACAGCCCAGTATTTGATACCCGGCTTGGAAGTGGAGTCAAATCCACGCTGGCTCCAAATAACATCAGAACGCCAATCGAAAAACTCATCAGGACTCAACAAACCTGGCCACCTCGCAATTCTGTTGAATGCATAGTTTGAGTTAACTGTGATAACAGGCTTACCAGCCTTACCACGCTTGGTAGTTACCAGGATTACACCGTTGGCGGAACGGGCACCGAATACAGCAGCTGAACTCGCATCTTTCAATACGTCAACAGTCTGGATATCATTAGGGTTGATGTCTGAAAGGTCACCAGGATAAATTACCCCGTCAACCACAATCAACGGTGAAGTTGAAGCTGTCAACGAAGCACGACCCCTAACCTGCAAACTACCACCACCTTTAGCTGAAGCATTGAATCCAACGTCAAGACCGGGTGCGTTACCCCTGAGCATATCCTGCACAGAACGGGGATTCTCGTTTTCAAGCTGTGTAGCTTTTACCTGAGCAACAGCACCTGTAAGGTCTTTCTTCTTGGCAGTACCATAACCGATAACTACCACGTCTGTAAGTTGGTTTACCTGCTCACGCATGGTTACCCTTCCAGCAGATTTGGCAGCAACCTCTTCAGTAATGTAACCACTGAAGCTGATTTGCAATACCGCGTTATCAGGAACATTCTTCAAACTGTACTTACCATTCTGATCTGTTACTACAGAAGAACGGGTTCCTTTAATTGTAACTGTAGCTCCGGCAAGAGGTGCGTTACGAACATCCGTTACAGTTCCTGTAACGTCTACCGGAAGGAAATTAAATTTCTCAGACTTAAGAAGTCCGGCGGCTGACTTTTTCTCGGCATTAACCTGTATTACCATCAGCGTAAAAACACTGAAAATGGCAACAGACAGGATTCTGCCCATGCTTTTTTTTCTCATGACTAAGCGTCGTTTAGGTTTAATAATCTGAAAATGCAGTTTCAAGTTAAGGTGATTTTATCACTATAATGTGGATAAAAGGTGTTTTTTGCGAAAACGTTTTCAGTAATTTTTTCAAAAACCATGCAGCGTTTACCTTTTGTTTGTCACCAAATAGGGTGGTTTTACCTGAAATAAGTAAATTACGTCATCAACTTTATAGCATGCAATCATTAAAAAATCAACTGTTTACATTACTTCTGCTGTTCATAGCCTTGTCTGGAACGGCTCAGTCTGTACCTTCTCCAAAGGAGCATTTTGGATTCAATATTGGCGACAACTACATGCTCGCCAACTACTCCCAAACTGAAGCTTATTTCAAAAAACTCGATGCCGCCTCTGAACGTGCCATCCTCACGAGCATAGGAAAAACTGAAGAAGGCCGGGATCAGTTCATGATGATCATCACCTCCCCTGAAAATCACAAAAACCTGAAGCGCTTTCAGGAGATATCACAGCGGATGGCAAGAGCAGAAGGACTGTCTGACGAGATGGCCAGGTCCCTCGCTGCCCAGGGTAAAGCTGTAGTATGGATCGATGGTGGTTTGCATGCCACTGAAGTTGTGGGTGCCCACCAGCTGATTGAACTGGCCTACCAGCTCAACAACAGGAATGATGAGGAAACAAAGTTCATCCTGGATAATACCATTATCCTGATGGTGCATGCCAATCCTGACGGACAGGAACTGGTATCAGACTGGTACATGCGGAACAGCGATACATCCAAAAGATCTACCAACTTCCTTCCCAGGATGTACGAAAAATATGCCGGCCATGACAATAACCGGGATTTTTACATGCTGAACCTCAAAGAAACCCAAAATATGGGGCGCCAGCTGTTCATCGACTGGATTCCACAAATCATGTACAACCACCACCAAACTGGTCCCCCCGGAGCTGTGGTTGCTGGTCCGCCCTTCCGTGACCCCTTCAACCACGTTTATGATCCGCTGGTTATGACCAGTCTCGATGCTGTAGGTGCTGCGATGATCAACAGGTTAAACGCAGAAGGCAAACCAGGTTTTACCCAACGGGCAGGATCGCCTTATTCAACATGGTATAACGGGGGCTTGAGAACAACAACTTATTTCCACAACATGATCGGATTGCTCACTGAAATCATCGGTTCACCAACACCTTCAAGCATTCCACTGGTTCCTTCCCGTTTAATCCCAAGCAGTGCCAATCCCAATCCAATCACACCCCGTAAATGGTATTTCCGCAATTCAATTGACTACTCGGTATCCATGAATTATGCAGTGCTGATGTATGCCAGCCGGCACAGAGATGAACTGCTGTATAATATTTACAGGATGGGTAAGAACTCCATTGAAAAGGGGAAAAAAGATAGCTGGACACATTACCCAAAACATGCGGATGCCATAACTGAGCTTTTCAAAAAAGAACAGGCTGCCAAGTCTTCGGCTTCAGCAGAAGGCAATGTTCCTGAAGGATGGGGCAGAAATATCAGCAACATTCCCATGAAGCATTATGATAGCGTCTTCAGTAATCCGAGACTGCGTGATGCCAGGGCATTTATTATACCCGCCAATCAAGGTGACTTCACCACTGCAAAGCGTTTCCTCAATGCACTGATCAGAACAGGCATTGTAGTACATCAGGCAGAAAACGGATTTACACACAA
>JBILSG010000151.1:0-6042 GCA_044372235.1 Chitinophagaceae bacterium | reverse complement strand
AATTGTACAAACACTGATTGATAGAAATAATCTGCATCATTCGGGAGTGAAGCTGCTGTTAACCGGAGGAGATTCGGAGGATGGATATACCGTTTCAAAACCCAGGTTTTCAATCATTCAGCAAAGCTTGACCCCTCCACCAGCAGATTTACCTGAAAAAGGAATCAGGATTGTGACAAGAGAATATCAACGCCAATTACCTGAGGTGAAAACAACGGATTATCTTATGGCCATCTGGCTGCAAGACTGGATGCGTGAAATGGGAGGAGATGAAATCCTCTATCACCATAAAGAAAACATCAGGGAATGCCCAAGATCCAATTTCTTCCTGATCAAGGAAGATGACACCCTGGTTACTCCTGCCACAGATATGCTCAAAGGAATAACGAGAAAAAACATCATTCAAGTGGCAGGTATGATCGGATTAAGAATTGAAATCAGGAATATCGGTCTTCAAGAAATTACGGATGCGAAGGGAGCCTTTATCTGCAGTTCAACCAAGAGAATCATGCCTGTAAATACCATAGATCGCATAACATACAACCTCCCAGATAGCTTGTCGGTTATGCAAGCATTATGGAAAGGATTGCTGTCGATGGAACGGGCATCTTCCAGCAATCAATGACTTAAAAGCCACTAATTAATTTCCAACACCAATGCGGTCTTGCTAGGAACTACAAACGAACTGGTAATATCAATAGTCTTACCCGAAAAAATTTCCTTTCCTAATTTATCATTACCGATGATTTCTTTGAAACGTAGCGGGTCTATACTGACTTGTTTTTCGTTTCGATTCATGATAACCATGACTTTTTCCTCACCCAAATACCGAAAATAAACGTAGACATCATTGAATGGGGCAAAATGCAATGTTCTACCTGAAATGACTGCCTTATTGGTTTTACGCCAATTCATAAGAAACTTCATATAGGATTGCATGGAAAATTGCTCCTGAGATAATCCGTTAGAAGCAAAGGCATTGCTGCCGTCGCCCTGCCATCCGCCTGGCATATCGGTTCGAATGAAACCATGGTCACCCAGGTTTGCAGTATTGTTCAGGAGGATTTCAGATCCATAATAAACCTGTGGAATACCACGTAAGGTCAGCAGGCATGTAATTGCCATCTGGGTCAGCTGCAGGTCATTTCCTAGTTGGGTGTAAACCCTATCCATATCATGATTATCAGCAAACACCAACAATTTGTTTGGATCAGCATAAACAAAATCATTGGCCAAAGACTCATACAGGATGTTTAGACCTTTACCCCAAAGTGTCCTGTCTTTCTGACGCAGTGCTTCAACCAATGAGGATTGCAAAGGGAAATCCATACTGGAACCCAGGCATCCCGTATAACCATCATGATTTCGCTTGCCCGCCTGCCAGTAGGATGTAATAAGGGGATTCAGACTCCACTCCTCTCCTACTAAACTGAACTGGGGATATTCTTTCATGATGCGACATGCCCAGGCATTAAGAAGAGACTTAACACTGTATCCGTAGGTATCCAAACGAATACCACCAAGTTGCAGGGTTTCAATCCACCAGATATTGTTCTGGATCATATAGGTTGCCAGCAAGGGATGTTCTCCATTCAGATCTGGCATGGTTTCCACAAACCAGCCCCGTGTCATCAGGTTTTTATCATATTGAGATGCATTGGGATCCATATTGGTTGTCCGAACATGGGTGGTCTGTGTTTTTGATTCTGGAAAATTGAGCCAATTCCGGAAAGGGAGGTCTTGCATCCACCAGTGGCTGGACCCAATGTGGTTTAATACCGCATCATAGATCAATTTGATTCCTTTATCCCTTGCTTTGGTTGCCAACTCTTTGTATTCTTCCAAAGTTCCAAAACGTGGATCCACCTTATAATGATCAGTAATGGCGTAACCATGATATGAATATGCCGGCATATCATTTTCAACCATAGGTTGTGGCCAAATGGCAGTATATCCCATGTTTTTGAGGTAATCAAGGCTATTGATCATTCCACGGATATCACCTCCATGTCTAGCACCTTGGATTTTACGGTTGACGGCAGATTCCCTTGTACCATTTATAACATCATTGGTAGTATCACCATTGGCAAACCGGTCTGGCGTGATGAGGCAAATCACATCACTGCTGTTAAAGCCCTGAAGTGATTTTGTAACCTGTGATCGGGATAGCAATTCATATTCGGCTTTTTCTACCATCTTACCATCCCGCAAAAATGAAATTTGAAACTTGCCTGGTTTTGTTGTGGCGTCGATAATCAGGTTGATGAACAGGTAGTTCTCCGAATCACCTTCAATTGTATTTTTCAATTTCACACCCGGGTAGCTGATCGACACAGTGGTATTACCGATACCCTTTCCATTCACCATGATCTGAAGATTGGGATCTTTCATTCCTACCCACCAGTTCATGGGTTCAAGGTGTTTGATTTGTGCTGCAGAACACAGTACCAAAAACGAAGCTACAACTGAAAAAAAGAAATATCTCATGGTCTGCCTGTAATCAATGTGAATAAAGAATAGGATTCAATGGACTGTCAATCATCTCACCGATGGTAGCCCCCGGGCACCAGGTATTCCAGTCATTGACCTGATTGTCATTCTGTGGCTGAGCTAATTTCATTTCACTGTCCATATAAATGTTTGTCATCACCTGCCGCATGGTGGATGTATTGTTAGCACCAGCACGGTGAAAAACCCAACCCGAGTGGAAACTGATTTCGCCTAATTCAAAGGGCTCAACTACATGTTTGAAATCTGTTACTCTTAATTTTTGACGAATAATTTGCTCACTCTCATCACTGATTGCCAGTTCTCTTCCCTCTACAATAACATGACTGCCGGCACTGAACTCTAGTGGGCCCATCTCCAATGGCGTTTCCTGTAGCGGCATCCAAGCCGTTACAGTTTTATCTGATGCTAATGGCCAGTAATACTGATCTGCATGCCAGGGTGTGAATCCACCACCGGGTTCCTTGTATAAAGCCTGGTCATGGTACATCCGAACACCTTTCGTTTGCAGGAGTGCTGTGGCTATTCCGGCAATTCTTTTACTGAAAATCAATTCCCGAATCGCATCGTCTTCTTTCCAAAGGTTGAAGATTTGCAGGAATGCCATTCCATAGGTGTCCCTTTCTTCTAGTGCCCGTTTTTCACCACTGAGATCATGAACCTTTTGGGTGATGCGATTGGCGAAAAACTCAACTGTTTCCTTATTCAATACCTGTTTCAGTTTGATGAATCTGTTCTTGTCATAAAAACTGATCTGTTCATCGGAAATGGAGTAAGGTTCCTGTAAGAATTTAAGTATCGAGGCCGGGATAGGTGACATACAAATGAATTTGGATGTGAACTTAAGCAAAATGCCCCTCAAATGAGGGGCATTTTGCAAGAAAAGCATAAAATTATTGCTTCATAATTTTATAGGTATAAAAACCCGGATTAGTGAGATCCAATGCGATTTTATAAGTACCTGCACCAGGTAGTACAAGGTTAGCACCATTGTATTCCAGTGAATTATCTGCATTGTTATCGCCCATATTTACACCCCAGTCGCTATTGGCGCGGAACTTGAATTCTTCGCGACCACCAACTGTAACGGTTCCTTCCCAAATACTGTTGTTCAGCGTCATGGCAACATCGCTACCCCAACCGGTGAATCCACCGATTAAAGACCAGGTAGTTTGTGCAATTGTAAACTTGTTAGTTGAAGTATTGGCATTAATTCTGAAGAAACCTTCTCCCGGAAATTTCAGGTTACCACCTGAAGTGCTCAGGTTTCCGTTTCCACCATCACCAAAATTAGTTCCATTCCAATCTGACTGTGATGTCAATTTGAATTCATAAGAACCACCTGATTTGATATACACATAACCTTCATGATCACCATCTTTTTTAGCAGATGCAATCTGTGGTGCAGTACCAGGATTCCATCCCTGATAATCACCTGCAACCCAGAGCAAACCGATTTCCTGAACCAATGTCATGGTGAATTTTCCAGACTGAAAATCCATTCTCAACTTGTACATTCCTGTTTTATCCGGACCAGGGAAATTGTCAGAAAGATTGAAACCGAAATCACCTCCTTTATTTAAACCTGTTGCATTATTATCTTTAACGGAATATTTATTGCTCCAGTCGCCATTAACAGGCAAACAGAGGAATTGCTGTCCACCCTTCAGGTAAAAAGTACCCTCATAGGTAACAGAATCGAGCCTGTTAAATTGCTGTGATGGAGTGGGAACCGGATTATTCCAGCCACCTGCTGTAGCTGAACCTACCAGGAAAAGTTGCTTAGACGTGGGTGGGGTTACCTTCGGAGGAACAACATAAGGGGTATATTTCAATGCAACTGCATTTGAGAATTTACGCTCATTGTTATTAGACATGGAAGAAATGATCCGAGCTTCCATGCTGTATTGCTTATTGTACTGAAAACCTAATCCCAATGCAATTTCATTCAATTCCTTAGCTGTAAATGAAGCAGCCAAAACCCCTGTAAGCATCTTCTGTGATGCACGGGAGAAGTTTCTGCCAGCCGAGTCAATTTCCACAATATACTTAACGGTATTTGAATCTACCGAGTACTTGGGGTTTGTCCAGGTAAAAGATAATGCTGTTTTCAGCGAGTCTGCAGGAGCAGGTGCTACAGTAGAAGCAGAAGCTGTAAGGAATGCATTGCCTGCAGTATTATAAATCGTCAGAGGTTCGATCTTTTCACACGAGGCGAGCATCATGACAGCCAGGACCAGATAGGATCCGAAATTAATTAGCTTTTTCATGTTTAATATTTTTTTTGTTTCCTTATTGTTTGGTCACAGTGAATTTTCCTGTTTGGAAATCAACGCTGATTTTGTATCTACCTGAAGTTGGTCCAACAAAAGCAGGATCTGCATCCTTTTTCTCAAAAGTGCCTCCAAAGGCATTTCCTTCCACCATGTGGTACTGTGTACCCCACACACCATTTTCCTGAATTAGCTTATAGGCTCCACCTCCAACGAAATTTGCAACCAACTCATACAGTGTTTCTGAAACTTTGGTGAATTTTTGTGTTGCGTCAAATGGAGAAGGCAAAGGATTGTTCCAGCTGGAAGCAACTGCATCACCAATGATCCAGAGTGTTCCTGCAGTAGGAACAGGCACTTTGGGAGGAGGTGCAAATGGCGTAACATTAAACTTCATGACATTTGATGTGAGCTTGGTAGCTGAGGCGCCCAGAGAAGCTGTAATACGAACTTCAACAGCAGCCGGACTATTCAACTTCAGCTGAAGGTCGCTAAGGATGATGTTGAACTCTTTTTGGGTATAAGAGACGCTCAATTCTTTGCTGATAGAAACCGCCTTTTTGTTGGGACTGTTGAAACTCTTGCCTGACACATCAATTTCAAGGGTATAATTTACATCCTGACTACTTACACCGGATGCAAAATCATAGTCGGGGTTTGTCCAGCTAAACTTAACTGCAGCATTATTTTCAGTGGCAAATCCGAGTGGAATGGTTCCTGAAACAGAAGCAGTTAATACTGGCGACTTTCCACCAAGGAAGATTTCCCTGTCTTCCTCCTTGCTGCAGGAGGCGAATATGGCCATTGCTGAAATGGCGATCGTCAATTGTTGAAATATCTTTTTCATATAACTCAATTTAGTTGAATGATATTAATAACCTGTATTTTGTTTGATGTTTGGATTAGAAGAAACATCAGCAGAGGGTATAGGGAAAAGATTTCTGAAAGCAGCTACACCGGTTCCACCCCTTACACCACCTTTCCAAGGCCAGAGGTAACCTCCGTCTGTAAATTTGGCATAACGAATCAGGTCTGTTCTGCGATGACCTTCCCAATATAGTTCCCTTGCACGCTCATCTAACACAAAATCAGGCGTAAGTGCTGGCGCGGTGATATTACCATTAGCATTGCCATAGGCACGCTGCCTGATGATGTTTATATAACCAACAGCTGCTGCTTTATCTGCTGCAGAACCAACTCTTGCGGCAGCTTCAGCATAAATCAGGTATTGCTCAGATAATCTGAATATCGGAAAATCAAT
>JBILSG010000150.1:0-6071 GCA_044372235.1 Chitinophagaceae bacterium | reverse complement strand
TGCGTGATGCCAGGGCATTTATTATACCCGCCAATCAAGGTGACTTCACCACTGCAAAGCGTTTCCTCAATGCACTGATCAGAACAGGCATTGTAGTACATCAGGCAGAAAACGGATTTACACACAATAACAAATCCTATCCTGCAGGTTCCTTCATTGTGAAATGTGATCAGGCTTTTCGTCCGCATATTTTGGATATGTTTGAACCACAGGACCATCCCAATGATTTCCAGTACCCGGGCGGACCACCAGTACCGCCTTATGATGCTGCAGGCTGGACTTTGGCTTACCAGATGGGCGTTTCGTTTGACAGAATACAAGACGCGCTTGAGGGTCAGTTTAAAGCCCTGCAACCCGGAGAGTTGATTCCACTCACTGGCAAACAGGACGCCGGTGCAGCCAAAGCAGGTTATTTGCTGAGCTCAGCTAACAACCATGCTTATAGCGCTGTAAATGGTTTACTCACTGAAAATATTCCAGTTTTCATCACCACAGCTGCCATAAACGATGCACCTGCGGGTTCATTCTTCATTCCACAATCAGCGAAAGCAAAAGCATGGATATCACAAAATGCTGTTGCAAGAGGTGCTGACGTGGCAGTACTGGATAAAAAACCTGCAGCAATGAAACCGCTTCAAGGTGCACGCATTGCACTGTGGGACACCTATGGAGGATCGATGCCTTCAGGCTGGATGCGCTGGATCATGGAGCAATTTCATTTCAAGGCAGATATCATCTACGCCCAGGATATCGACAAAGGTGACCTTATCAGTAAGTATGATGTGATTCTTTTTGTTGGCGGAGCCATGCCTCCTGTTAATGGTCCTGCCAGGAATTTCGGTAGCCCAAAACCAGAAGATATTCCCGAGGAATACAGGAAAACCACGGGTAGCATCTCCGTTTCAAAATCTATTCCTGAATTGAAAAAATTCATGGAAGCTGGCGGCAGAATCGTCACGATTGGAACAAGCACATCACTGGCTTATCACCTGAAACTTCCGGTTAGCAATGCATTGACAGAAACAGTTAACGGAAAGGAAAGAGATTTACCCAATGAAAAGTTTTATATACCGGGAAGTGTAATGCAGATTACTGTTGACAACAGTTTACCAGCAGCATGGGGCATGGGTAACAAGGCAGACGTTTTATTTGACGATAGTCCGGTCTTCTACATCAATCCTGAAGCGCAGGCTGCAGGTTCGATCAAACCAATAGCATGGTTTAGTTCCGGCAATACGCTCCGCAGTGGCTGGGCATGGGGACAGTCGTACCTGAAAGATGGTATCGCCGCATTCTCAGCACAGGTTGGCAAAGGAACTTTGCTGGCATTCGGACCGGAAATTACATTCAGGGCACAATCACATGGTACATTTAAGCTGGTGTTTAATCAGTTGTACAAATAAAAGGCAGGCACAAAGCACTAGTGACGAGTTGTGAGGCACCAGGATTAAGTGTGTGGTTTAAAATATTTCATAATTCCCCTCCAGCCTGCGGCTGGCAAGCCTGGCAGGTTTACCTACCGTAGGTAGGAGGGGTGGATCCAGATCGAGCAAAGCGAGAGTCTGGAGACCGGGTGGTAGATTGGTTACATCATGAGAAATTTCCTCCACAATGATTCAGGAAAAGCGATTCTATTTGCGGGTGTCTTACTTTAAAGAAACAACACATGAAAAAGATACTTTGCATTGGTGAAGCATTGATAGACATGATCTGCACTGACCGTAACAAGTCGCTGTCAGACGGTGTCAACTTCCTTAAAAAGGCTGGTGGTGCCCCTATGAATGTTGCAGCAGCTATTGCTGCGCTAGGCGGAGATGTGATGGTTGCAGCTAAAGTGGGAGCAGATCCATTTGGTCAGCACTTGATTGATGTACTCAACGGTTTTCAGGTAGATACTACCCATATCATCCGCGATGCCAAACATTTTACCACTTTCGCATTTGTTTCCCTCATGGAAAATGGTGAACGTGATTTTTATTTCAATAGAGGTGCGGATGGCATGCTCTCTAAAGAGGATGTAGCTGGCATAGACCTGCAGGCTTGCAGTATTGTGCACTTCGGATCGGCTACAGGATTTCTGCCAGGTCCACTTCAACAGACTTACACTGAACTTTTAGACAAGTCTAAATCAGCTGGGAGATTCATCAGCTTTGATCCCAATTACAGGCACCTGCTCTTTGGCCACCAGCAGGAAGAATTCATTCGCAGATCATGGACATTTATCAAATCATGTGATTTCTTCAAGGTGAGTGATGAAGAGGCATTGCTTATCACAGGAAAAACTTCAGTTGAAGCAGCTGCAGAGGAATTTTTCAATCAGTCGACTGCCGTTTTTGCCATAACACTTGGCAAGGAAGGTACAATGCTTGGGATTAACAACACAATGACAATCATCCCCAGTATACCCATCAATGCTGTTGATACAACTGGTGCAGGGGATGCTTTCGTAGGTGCTGTTCTTTACCAGCTAAGTGCAATGGAGCACATGCGTATTGGTGAGCTGCAGCAGTCAGACTGGCAGGAAATCATTCACCAGGCCAATAAGGCTGGCGCCAGAACCTGTGAATATTTGGGCGCAATGGAGGCTTTTAAAAACCTCAGCACGGATATCTTTAAGTCGTAAATGAATTTATTACCGGGACGCGAATCCTTTTTCAATTGATTGAATAGCCGGTGTTGAAAGCCTGGTTTTTCCTGCGGCTATGGCAACCCTGAACCTGAAGGTAACTGACTCGCCTTGCTGGAGTGTTCTCAGGTATACAGGATTTTGCTTGGCAAATACATTTGAGCCCATTGGATTAGCTGCAAATAAGCCGTATCCCCTTGCATGCCAGAATGTAGGATATCCTTCGTTTTTCGGGTGATCAAGTATGAGCACGCTGATGGTGTCAGCTTTCATTTTGGCATGCATCATACACCAGGTAGCCTTCTTACCCCACACATCATCACCTTTCAGACCATTGCTGTTGATGTAATTGCCATTGGCAATGGTATCAGTTACGGCTTTAATCACAGTTTCGATACCATTCGCATCTGTAAACTTTTTTGTTTCTACTGTAGGAATCTGCAGTTCATGTGCCATCCGCAATCCCAACATCCCTTCCTTATTGTCTTTAAAGTCTACGCGTCTTTTTGCAGTTAATGTTGTGGTACGATCAATAACCCATACCCCATTGATTTCACTGAAAACAAAAGATGTCTTTTCATCCAGCAGGGTATTATTCTGGTTGTCATTCCAGGTAGCTTCGTAACCCAATTTCCCCTGATCACCACTCTTGTTTTCAGTTATTTTACCCATGCGGATATTTCCGTACAAGTGCTTTTTATCAGCCGGAATGGCAAATGAATTATTCCAGAAATCAAGTCCGTTTACATCCCCGAAATTAAACCACAATCCCAGGTGATGCGGATGGTCCGTAGGCTCACCGGCAATGGGTGTAACTGGAAACCCACGTGTGATCACGGTTCCATTAGGTGCCTGAATGGGATACAATACAGGCTTTGCGATGGTATCGGGAAAGAAGAAACTGGTAAAATGCTTACCCCCAATCATCACACGGATTATGGGATCATGCTTGTCTGAAACAACTTCAACTTTTGTATGTTGAGCAAATCCTGTTTGCTGCAGAGACAGGATAATCAGCGCGATGATCAGGGTTATTTTTTTCATGATAAACGATTATCAAAGGTTATTCAATACTTCATTACCCATGGCCTCTGTGCCCAATATTTTATCTGCAGGAGTATTGGCGTCGGCAATATCCCTTGTTCTCCAGCCAGCTTTCAAAACGGCATCTACTGCAGCAATAACGGCTTCTGACTCTGCTTTCAATCCAAAGGAAATATCCAGCAGCAGCGCAGCTGAAAGTATGGATGCGAGTGGATTGGCAACACCTTTACCGGTGATATCATGCGCAGATCCATGGATAGGTTCATACACACCGGTGCCATCACCAATTGAAGCAGATGCAAGCATACCCATGGAACCTGCAATCTGAGAAGCCTCATCGGTGAGGATATCACCAAACAGGTTTGCTGTAACCACCACATCAAAACGACGCGGATCCTTGATAAGCAGCATTGCTGTTGCATCCACAAACTGGTGTTCAACTTCCACATCTGGATATTCAAGTGCCACTTTCTGCACCACTTCTCTCCAGAGCCTGCTTGTTTCAATCACATTCGCTTTATCTACAGAACATACTTTTTTTCTGCGTGTTCTGGCTGCATCAAAAGCCTTGCGTGCGATACGTTCAACCTCAAACCTGCTGTATTGCGCAACATCGTAAGCTGTATTGCCATCATCCTTACGACCCTTCTCGCCAAAATAAATATCACCGGTCAGTTCCCTGAAAAACAGGATATCTGCTCCACGTAGAATTTCGGGCTTGATGCTGGAAGCATCGAGTAATTCATCAAATAATTTGATTGGACGCAGGTTGGCATACAAACCCAGTTCCTTGCGCATTTTCAGCAAACCCTGTTCTGGTCGCACCTTGGCAGTAGGATCATTGTCATATTTCGGATGACCAACAGCTCCAAAGAGTATGGCATCAGATGCTTTCATTTTGGCAAGGGTCTCATCAGGAAGTGGTGAACCTGTTGCCTCGATGGCTACATGTCCGATCATTGCTTCATCATAGGTGAATGTATGACCAAATCGTGCTGCAATTTTATCCAATACCAGTTTACCTACTGCGGTTACTTCTTGTCCAATTCCGTCTCCTGGGACGATGAGAATGTTTTTATTCATTTTTATTTTATTAAATTAAATTCAACATCTTCTGTGTAGCCTTGATGGCTGCAACCGTCTGATCGCTATCCAGTCCACGCGTTTTAAATTCCCTCCCTTGATATTCCCAGGTGATGATGGTCTCACAAAGTGCATCGCTCTTTCCGCCCGGAGGAATGCGTACAGCATAATCCGTGAGCATGGGCAGCTGGAGTTTTTTCTTTTTGTAAATAGAACGCAATGCATTCATAAATGCATCATATTGTCCATCACCCTGTGCGTGTTCTTCAAAAACTTCATCAGCAATCTGAACCTGCAGTGTCACTGAAGGCCTGAGGTCTTTTGAATGCGTCAGTACATAATTGATAAACTCCACATTATCACCAATAGCATCGCTGTCGAGCACATCAGAAAGGATATAGGGAAGGTCAGATTGTGTAACCACTTCCTTCTTATCACCAAGTTCTATGATTCTTTGGGTAACTTTTTTCAGATCTGCATCAGACAATTCAATTCCAAGCTGAGCCAGGTTGTTTTCGATATTCGACTTGCCGCTGGTTTTACCCAAGGCATAGGAGCGTTTCCTGCCGAATCTTTCCGGCATCAGGTCGTTGTAATAAAGGTTGTTTTTTTTATCGCCATCAGCATGAATACCAGCTGTTTGGGTAAATACATTTTCACCCACAACAGGTTTATTGACAGGTATGCGAAAACCTGAAAAGGTTTCTACCAATCTGCTGACCTGATAGAGGGATTCTTCCACTACACCTGTCTTGAGAGCAGGCATAAAATCATGAATAACCGCAACAGCACTGGCCAGGGGTGCATTTCCTGCACGCTCTCCCATACCGTTCACCGTAAGGTGAATCCCCTGCACTCCAGCTTTTACTGCCTCCAGTACATTTGCTGTTCCAAGATCGTAGTCGTTATGGCCATGGAAATCAAAATGAATGCCAGGATAGCGGGGAATGATTTGTCCGATGAAATCAGCCACTTCCTCCGGCTTGAGAATTCCCAGCGTATCGGGCAACATAATTCTTTTAACAGGTTGTGTTGCCAGAAAATCCAGGTACTTAAAAACATACTCCGGGGAGTTCCGCATGCCGTTGCTCCAGTCTTCCAGGTAAACATTACATTCGATACCTTTCTTCTTTGCGAGAGAAAAAACTGCCGCTATTTCAGCAAAATGCTGTTCAGGTGTTTTCTTCAGCTGGTGCTTCAGGTGATTGAGGGACCCCTTTGTAAGCAGGTTCATGACCTTTGCTCCGGCCTTCGTCATCCAGTCTATGGAAACCTCACCATCTACAAAGGTGAGGACTTCAATTTTCTTCAACAGTCC
>JBILSG010000149.1:0-6079 GCA_044372235.1 Chitinophagaceae bacterium | reverse complement strand
CCCGTTGAACATCACCTCCATGATTGAACGGACCATACAACGCCCATTGCATATGGGATTGGCGCACATATGGGAAGAACTTGCCATTAAAATACAACTGTTTGTGCTCCAACAACCTGTTTTCAAAAGCAGCAAATGCTTGCCAGTCACCGTCAGACACATTGGCCACCCATCCCTGTTGGCCACCTCCACGCCAGCTGCGCTCCGCAAAAGCCAGCATGCCGGGATATACTGGATTCATTTTCAATACGTCATCGTCTCTGCCCACATTGCGATCGTGCCAAAGGCACAAAATTGCTCCCAACGCAAGACTATCGCCCTGATCCCTATTGGAAATGCGTCTGTTGAAAATCGTTGTTACAGCTTCCAAAGGGTCATGGTGGTTGAGGTACAAGTGTCGGGAATCGATAAAGGGCTCGCCAGTTGGGATGAATGACCGATTAGCATCCTCCCGCCACAATTGGCGGATGGTGCCGCTCTTGAAATTGCCACCCGGCTGCCAACCCATCACTTTTTTGCCACGGCTCTCCAACAAAGTTGTCATCTGCGGCACAAAAGTCGTATCCTTGATGCGCACCTCGTCTGAACCGATGTGGATATAAGGCAGATCATACGTATCACAGATCTCTTGCAGAATTTTTTGCACAACAAGCTTGCCACTGTCGCTTTGCATATCAAATCCCATGGCGCGGGTGAATGCAGCACTGTGTCCGGGCATGTCAATTTCCGGTATCAAAGTGATAAACCGCTCTCTGCAATAGGCAATCAGGTCTTTAATTTCCGCAACGGTATAATATTTTCCCTTGTTGCGGAGCATGTGCTTGGCATCTGTCAACTGCGGAAACGATTTCACCTCAAAGCGCCAGGCAATGTCTTCTGTAGGATGAAAATGAAAAACGTTCAACTTGTTCGCTGCCATCACTTCAATCTGTTGTTTGAGGAGATCGACAGCCATGTAATTTCTACCCACATCAATCATGTAGCCACGCATAGCAAAAGCAGGCCCGTCAGTAATCTCACAACCATCAACCACAACAGCATCCCGCATCAGTTGCTTCAGGGTTTGTATGCCGTTGAATATGCCATGTAACGCAGGGGCAGTAATCTTAATTTGATTGGCGTTAACCTGTAATACATATCCTTCTTTTTTATGTTGAATTGCTGAATGATCTGCCAACACCAAGGCGATATGTGGTTCATATGCTGCAACAGTCGTTTTTATTTCCATACGCAACCCGATAGACTGCAGATGTCTTTGTAAAACTGTTGCTTCTTTTTCCAAGCGCAAATCAGCGGCCACAATGGATTGTGCGCGATACAAAGGAAATTGTTGGTCTGTCCATTTTAATTGCTGTGGCAGTGGAATCAATGCCGGCTTTTCCTCCACATCATAAACATACGGATACACCAAATGCTTCCATAGCATATATCCCTCACCCAACAAATGCAAACCATCGTTGGTATACCGCTGATCCATCCTGCCATCAGCACCGGTAAATGGCGTATGCAAATCCACATAAGTATACCGATGAGCTAACGCAGCATCCCTGAGCCTCCTGTTCACTTCCTTAATCTGTGGTCCCTTGCTCGTGTGTCCGCCAAATTTCTTGTAATGATCTGTTACGGGTAAAATACTCTGGATATAGAGTTGTGTAGTAGAACTCTCTTGTTTCAGGTAATCGGCTGCAAGCATGATGTTTTTAAAAACACTATCAACACTGGCTCCGCGCGACAAATCATTTACCCCAATCATCAAAAAAACTTTCTTAGGACTGGCTTTCACAATTTGCTGCCAACGGTGCAATATCCCGAAAGTAGCATCGCCACTGATGCCCCTGTTTTTGATATGCAGATCATGGAACAACTCATTCCATTCTGACCCATCAGTTATGCTGTTGCCCACAAAAACCACATCTTCCTTTTGCAAGGGCATCAGCTCAAACAGGCTGACACGCTGCAGGTAATAGGTGGTGAAGATGGAATCAGGATAGCTGGGAAGTTTGACCTGCGCTTGGTTACGGGTAGCAAGCAAACTGAGTATGGTTGATAACAAAATGAATATGCGCATAGGTCTCTTTTAGCGTTACTTATTGATTGGGATATGGAAGGTTGATGCAGGCAACCCTTCCCTGTTTACAAGATTTCCCTTGCTGAAAGGTTGCCATCCATACCAAACGGCATCCGGCTTTTCAAGGGCGGGTATCACTACTTTCTTATTGCGGATCTTGGCGGAAATGGATGTTTTACCATCAACTGAAAATTCCCTGAGGGGTTCACCATCACTGGTTTGCAGTCCGTCTGCATTGCTAAAACGTACAACCACCTGATGACGCTTGTATTTTGCACAAACAGGTATGGGCCCGGATGCAACGATGGGCAACCGGTAAACATCCTTCAAAGCCCAACGGGCAAGCCGCTCACCCACGATTTTTTTGTTGGGGGGATGCACATCATTGGGCAGACCATGATCGGTTGTCACTGCCATCCCACTATATTTTATCGAATCCAATAATTTCCTTTGCGCTTCGCGGAAAGCAGGCCACAAGGGTCTTTCAATCGACGACAACTGAACCCAATAAAAAGGCAATTCCGGACGGCCCCAAAGCTGTCTGTATTGAGCTGTCAGCAGTCTGAACAGCTTTCCATACTCTTCCACCCTTGCGGTCTCTTCGGCATTGCTTTCTCCCTGATACACAAGCACGCCGCTAATAGGGAAATCTTTGAGGGATAAAACTCCACTCTTGAAGGCGAAACCGGGTTTGAAGGCGTGGTTCGGACCATTTTCATCACCGTAGCGGTAATTAACATTTTCCAGGTTTTGCAAACCTCTTTGACGAATCCACACTGGTAACGCATCATTGAATAACCAATTGCCTTGCACTTTTTGTTTGAAATCAGCATCAGTCAATAAAGCATCCTCTCCTATAAAACTTTCCAATGGCGCACCTCCAATGGATAAGTTGATGAGACCGATGGGCACCATGACATCCGCTTGCACACGCCGGCCAAAATACCAGGCTACCGCGCTCATATCAGCTGCAGTTGAAATGTTGGCCGATTGCCAACCATCCCATGCATAAAATTTTTCTGCTGTCAGTCGCTGCAACAGGGAATCACCAAACTTTACGTTGTAAACATATCTTCCTGCCGGCGGCGGATTGAGGAAGCGGATAAGGGGTTGGTTGGTCTGCTTCTGCTCATCCGGCCAATGCTGCTCCCGCTTGAGTGGCCACTCCATATTGGATTGTCCGATACACAACCAAACATCTCCAATCAAAATATTATTTAGAGAAATGCTTTCACGTTCCATTTCAATCCGAAGCGTCTCTGGAATGGTACTTACGTTGTGCGGAGGTAGCTGCAATTTCCATTGACCATTTTTATCTACTGTTGTTTCAGAAGTAAATGCTTTGAAACGACAGCGAATTAAGCTACCAGAATTTCCTGTTCCCCAGATCGTAATAGGTCTGTTACTTTGCAGCACCATGTTGTCTGAAAATTGAGGAGCAACACGCAACTGTGCAGATGCAAAAAGTATTTGCATAGACAAACACCACAAACTCATGAAACGTATGCAGTGTTTGTATGACATCAGTATTTGTCTTTTAGCAATTGCCAACAAATCCACTCCTGACGGGGAACATGAAAGGCTCCTTTGAAGAGATTGCCTTTGGCTGTCTGTGCCAGCCGGCCATCCCGGTGCAGGTACCCAAACCATTCCCCACCTTTGGGATCATGGAAGTTTTGGTAACTGTAGTCGTGCACCTTTTTGTGCATGACAGCATATTTTTCGTTGCCGGTAAACAGATAAGCCATGAGGGTGGCGATGATAGCTTCATTGTGCGGCCACCAGAATTTCATGTCCTGCCAATATTCCTGCACGGGCTTGCCATACACATCCCTGAAGTAAAATAATCCGCCGTACTCTTCATCCCATCCCCTTTCCCACATGTAATCAATCATCTGGCAACCGAGCGCAATGAGTCGCGGATCATTGTTACGGTGCATGGCCTCTTCCAGGATGAACCATGCCCCTTCAATGGCATGGCCGGGGTTGAGTGTTCTACCATCAATATGGTCGATGATGCTCCCATCCGGCGCCACTTGTTCCATCACACAACGGATATCATGTTTGACAAAGTCGCGCTCAATCTCATTGATCCAATGGTCAATCCAGCCATCACAGCGTTCATCGCCAATGGTGGCCCTCAGCTGCTGTGCGGTGTTCATCATGATCATCGGCACGCCAATACCTTTTGCTGGTCTGACGTCGGTGAATTTTGGGGTGATCATCCCCGGCTGGGTGGCATAGGCAATGCATTGTCCAAAAACCTCCCTTGCCCTGGAAGCAGCATGCTCATCACCTGTAGCCTTGGCATAGGCAGCCGCAGCTATTACATAGAATGTTTCGGAAAAAAAATAGCGGCGCTTGCGGATGGGTTTCCCTTCACGGGTAACATGGAAAAACATGCGACCGTCAGTATCAAAACAATGCTGATTCAAAAAATCGTAGCCCAGCTTAGCGCCTTGTAGCCATTCCTCTTGCGGCTCTACTGTGTTATATAGGGTCGACAATAACCAGGTTGCCCTGCCTTGAATCCATACTGCCTTGTCGTCATCAATCAGACTGCCATCGGCATCCCGCATCAACAGAAAGCCGCCATGTTCGTGGTCATAAGATCGTGGAAACCAAAAGGGGATGGTATCCTTGAGCAATTGATGTCTGTAAAAATCTTTTAAATTGTTGAGCTCCTGTTTTGTGTACCCCATCGCATTTATTTGAGCATTTCATTCACCGGCACTTTCACAAAATACAGATCGCGACTGCCCTCGTATAACAGTCCAATCGTATTTTCATCCACCCTGGTGAGTGCAGAATATCCGTAGCAAAGGCGTTCATCAATCAACAGCTGGTTTGCTTTAGCCCAATTCTCACCCAAATCTGCACTCCACTTGATGGTGATATTGGTGCGCGATGATGGCGTGTTGGCATTGCTGAAAAACAGCATGTCTTTGGAAATATTGTTGTGCTTGACGGTTGCCTTGATCAGGCTGGCCATACAAACCGGATCCTGCAGGGCGCTGAAAGAAGTTTGGTGTTCGATCCACTGGCCGCCCATATTGGAAGTGGTCGCCACACTCCTGTAACCACCCCTGTTATCGCGCATATTGAGCATGAGTGTACCCGGTGTGGTTTCAACCACCTGGCTTTCCGTGGTATTGGATTTGGGTCCGAGTATCTTGCCCTTCCAAGTGCTGCCTTTGTCGTCACTGTAGATGATGGTGGAATGGGGCATTTTGGCTTCATCCCAGTATTGGGCGGCAAAAACCAGTTTACCATCCTGCATCACAATGCCGTTGCCTGGGCCGTTGAAAAACAGGTGCCAACGGGGTTCCTTTACCTGTGGGGTGATGGTATAGGGGTCCGACCAGGTTCTGCCATCATCATCACTGCTCACCAATACAAACTGACCAGTGGTATCTGGTGCAATGCCCGGTAAAGAACCTGCGATGGAGCGGTTGCCCTTGCTCCAGAGTGCTGCCACCCAGATTTTCTTGGTATTAGGGTCGAACAATATCGCAGGGTCCCCGATGCCGTTGTTCTCGTGTGGCGCACCCATGTCCATGATGGTTTTCATGGACTCCCATGTCTTACCACCATCCGTACTCCTGCTCATGCCCACGTCGATATTACCTGGCAGGTCACGGGTTCCCGTTAGCCTGTTGTCGTATACTGCAATCAGGGTTCCTTTCTCTGTTGTTATGATGCCGGGAATCCTGTAAGTATGTACATTGTCGTCTCCGGCTTTGCGAACAGCCACACCGATTCGTTTGGCATGATCGGTACCATCTGTGGTAATAGCAGTTGTTGAACCGGAAGCCAACACCAATTCTTTGCATTGCAATGTTATTTTTCCATCAATGGAAGCATCATTTTTCAGTACGATGCTAAACCAGATGAAATGCACGCCAGGTTTAAGTTTCAGATCAACTTTAGCTTCAAAAGACGCGGTAGTGGGGTTGATGGTGGCTATAGGCTGACCGGCTACGAAGGGTTGTGCACCAGTGAGGTGAATAT
>JBILSG010000008.1:0-19017 GCA_044372235.1 Chitinophagaceae bacterium | reverse complement strand
AAGCTCGGCGAAGGAATCATGGAAGCTACCGTATTAAGGTGGCTCAAAAAACCCGGCGACTGGGTTAACTATGATGATTCATTGTTGGAAATTGCAACAGACAAGGTTGATAGTGAAGTGCCATCAAATGCAGAAGGCACATTGGAAGAAATTTTATGTAAAGAAAATGATGTAATTGCAATTGGTTCAGTAATAGCAAGAATCAGAACAAAGGATGTATTCCCAGAACCTAATATTCCGGTAACACCGATTGTACAAACTGAAACTTATACTCAGGCTGCCATTGAAAAACCTCAGGCAATAATAGAGGAAACAGATACAGGTGCATTTGTTCCTTATCAGCCAGTTCAGCATGAAATACCGGTAAAACAAAATACTGCAAGATTTTATTCGCCTCTGGTCATGAATATTGCAGCCAGTGAAGGAATTGACTTCAGTGAGTTGGCAAATATACCCGGTACAGGAAATGATGGACGGGTTAGTAAAAAAGACTTAATAGACTATCTGGAAAAAAGAAAATCAGGTATCAAAGTAAATCCAGACATACAGCATCCTTCATCATTTACCCAATCGAATGAGCCGACCGCTGAAAATAAAAATCAGCAACCAGCTTCTTCACCCGAAATAAATGAAGATTTCACATCGAGTGGCAACAGTGAAATCATTGAAATGGACCGGATGAGGAAAATGATTTCCGAGCACATGACACGCAGCATTGCTACCAGTGCGCATGTTACCAGCTTTGCAGAAGCAGATGTTACCAATCTTGTTAAGTGGAGAGAAAAAATTAAAGGCGCATTTGAAAAACGGGAAGGTGAAAAAATCACCTATACACCAATTTTTATTGAAGCCATCACCAAGAGTATCAAGGAATTTCCACTTTTGAATTCAAGTTTAAGTGGAGACAAGATAATCCTTAAGAAAGATATCAATATAGGGATGGCTACAGCTCTGCCCAATGGTAATCTCATTGTTCCTGTTATAAAAAATGCAGATCAGCTCAGTATGCTGGGATTAGTCAGGCAGGTTAACAGACTTGCAGACAAAGCAAGATCAGGCAAGCTTCAACCTGCAGATACCCAGCATGGCACATTTACTTTTACCAATATCGGAACATTTGGCAGCCTGATGGGAACACCCATTATCAATCAACCCCAGGTTGCCATTTTGGCTGTTGGTGCAATCAAGAAGAAGCCTGTTGTCATTGAATCAGAAAAGGGAGATAGCATCGCAATAAGACATATGATGTTCGTTTCAATGTCTTATGATCACAGGATAATTGATGGCGGTTTGGGATCAAAGTTTCTTGCAGCTTTTGTCAAGGCTTTGGAATCATTTGATATCAACAGCAGTTACTAGTGGGCACTAAAGTCTTACTTATAACTCCCCCTTTTACGCAGCTCAATACGCCTTATCCGGCAACAGCATACCTAAAGGGTTTTTTGGATAAAAAAAATATTGATTCGCAGCAACTTGATCTTGGCATTGAAACCATCTTAAAGATTTTCAGTCAACAAGGACTTTCATCATTATTCTTTAATATCAGGCAGAATCCAGTTCCGTTAACTGCAAACGCAGACAGAATATTGGCACTGTCTTCCAGCTACATCGCAACCATAGATGCTGTCATCCATTTTTTACAGGGTAAAAATCCAATTTTAGCATACCATATCGTACAAAGAAAATTTCTTCCTGAGGCATCCCGTTTTCAACAAACAGAACAAGTGGAGTGGGCATTTGGCTCAATGGGTATTCAGGATTGGGCAAAATTTCTTTGCACCATGTATCTCGAGGATTTATCTGATTTCATACAGGAAACCACTGATCCCTATTTTGGTTTCAGCAGATATGCTGAAAAACTTGGCAGAAGTGCAGCAAGTTTTGATACACTCTATGAAACACTTAGTGGACCTGAAACTTATATTGATGAAGTTTACCTGTCTATTCTCAACAACGAAATAAGTAAGTACGAGCCTCACCTGATTGCACTAACGGTGCCATTTCCCGGAAATCTTTATGCAGCATTGAGATGCGGAAAATGGATTAAAGAAAAACACAGCAATATCAAGATTGCAATGGGCGGTGGTTTTCCTAATACTGAATTAAGGTCTTTGTCTGATCCAAGAGTATTCGAATTCCTTGACTTTATAACCCTGGATGACGGGGAAGCTCCGGTTGAAAATCTGGTTAATTTGATTAATGGTCAATTAAATCCTGAAGATCTCAAGCGGACATTCATGCTGGAAGATGGTATTGTAAGTTATAAAAATAACAGTGCCTGCAGGGATTATAAGATGTCTGAAACTGGCACACCCAATTATCATGGGCTGCCTCTCTCTGATTACATTTCGGTGCTCGAAATAGCCAATCCCATGCACAGACTCTGGAATGACGGCAGGTGGAATAAGTTAACCATGGCACATGGTTGCTACTGGGGGAAATGCACATTCTGTGATATTTCCCTTGACTATATAAAAATTTACGAGCCCATTGCAGCTTCACTTTTATGTGACAGAATGCAGGAAATGATTGCCAATACTGGGATAAACGGATTTCATTTTGTTGATGAAGCAGCTCCACCTTCACTTATGAAAGCCCTTGCAATAGAAATTCTCAGCAGAAAGATGGTAGTAAGCTGGTGGACAAACATCCGTTTTGAAAAAAGTTTTACAAGAGATCTCTGCCTGCTACTCCGAGCCTCGGGCTGTATTGCAGTGAGTGGCGGACTGGAAGTTGCTTCAGATCGTTTATTGCAATTGATTGAGAAAGGAATTACCATTGAACAGGTAACTAAAGTGAACAAACACTTTACAGAAGCAGGAATTATGGTTCATGCCTACCTGATGTATGGATTCCCCACCCAAACTATTCAGGAGACAATTGACTCTCTTGAAATGATCAGACAAATGTTTGCAGCCGGAGTTTTGAAGTCTGGCTTTTGGCACCAGTTTGCTATGACCGTTCATAGTCCGGTTGGATTAAATCCAGAAAAATATAAAGTCAAGAAGAATTCTGAATTAACTGGAACCTTTGCAAATAATGATGTTGAATACAAAGATTCATCAGGCATCATACATGATAAATTCAGCTTTGGTTTAAAGAAGTCATTATTCAACTATATGCAGCACACGGGTTTTGATGAACCACTACAAAAATGGTTTGACTTTAAAATCCCTTCAACAACAATTAAGCCTGATCATATTGAAAACATTTTAAACGAACAGGAACTTCCCATCTTCAGATCAAATGCAAAAGTGTTATGGTTAGGACAGTTGCACAAATCAGCATATTATACCAAATCAAAAAAGGGATTGCAAAGGGAGATGGCAACAGTTCAACTGATTAATAATTACACTGAGGTCAGTTTCGATATCTCAAAACCACAGGCAGATTGGTTTCTGAATATGCTTCCCAGATTATCAGACCTTTCAAAACCATTAAATCTTGAACAATTGAAATCTGACTATGAAAGTCAGGGTTTGGAAGATTTTGAATTGTTTTGGGATAATAAACCAATCAATACCCTCTACAAAGTTGGTTTGCTGGTAGTCTGAATCCACTTATTCAAGCTTCCGCTCCAGCCCCCATGCTCTCCCCTTGTCAATTGCAGGTACCCCATCAGTTAACCAGATAGTGGGTTTCTCCCCTTTCAGCAACCAGTCAAAAAACTGTTGTTCCCTTATTTGGATATCTTTTCTGTTTTTTCTTTCAACCAAATTGTGTGCTTCGCCATTGTAATTCAACATCCAGACCTGCTTTCCTAATCTCCTCATTGCAGTGAACAATTCAATTCCCTGATACCAGGGAACTGCTCCATCATTATCATTGGCCATAATTACCAAAGGCGTTTTTACTTTAGGCAAATAGAATAGAGGTGAATTTTCAATGTATAAATTTGGCTTTTCCCAGAGCGTTGCTCCAATCCTGCTTTGTGATTTTTCGTATTGAAACTGACGATTCATACCACTCTCCCACCTTATTCCACCATAGGCGCTGGTCATATTTGCAACTGGTGCACCTGCCCATGCTGCTGCAAAAATAGGTGTTCTTGTAATGATATGTGCTACCTGATAACCACCCCAACTCTGACCCTGAATACCCATTTTAGTACTGTCTACCCAACCCTTTTTAACCAATGCCCTGGCGCCACTAACCACGTAATCATATGCCGCCTTGCCTGGAAACCCTTTTGTATACCGGATATCAGGAGCGAGTACAATATATCCCCTACTAACAAAAAAGGGAATATTCAACCTACTCGGTGTTGGAGCCGGCGGCAGGTAACTGTACAACCCATCAGATAAAGTTTCATAAAAGTAGGCAATCATCGGATACTTTTTCCCAGGCTGGTAGTCTGCTGGTTTATATACTATTCCCGATGCCAATTTCCCATCATATGCTTTCCAGCTGAATAACTCCGCAGTCATCCAATTGTATTCTTCCTGCTGTGGATTGATAGCGCTCATTTGTCTGGCCGCTGATAAATGATTGCTGACAAATACATTGGGCGACTGCTTAAAACTCTCTGAAATATAGAGATAAGCATCAGTATCCTTTGCTTTGAGAAGCTGACCAATTGCATACGGCCCTTCCTGAAGTAACTTAATCTTAGAACTGCAACAAAATTCCATTGTGGCCAAGCCAGCATACTTATTGTTTTCATTGAATGTTTTCAATAAAATTGGTTGGCCTGATTTAACAAATTGTTCCTCTGATTCTGTTGAAAGATACCTGTAACGCACTTGGCTTTTCCTGCCTAATCCTTTTGTAATTAATTCAGGGGATATTTTCCCGCTTGGATCTAACTTCCAGATATCGAAACGGTCATATACGTATAAAAATGAATCTTTTTCATGCCACCGCATAATACCATAAGGTGTTGGGTCTGATGGCATGTCGTAATCTTCATCATAAAGCTTTTGTGATATCTTTTTACTGATATTAACAATACTTCCAGAATCGTAACTGAAATAATGTTTGAAGCTGTTATCGTACCAGTAAATGAAATTTCCACCAGGAGAAAGCTGTGGAAATCCTGATAAATCCCGAATGATTAATTTCCTGGATCCATCTGCAGGATTGATTTGGTAAACATCACGCTTCGTTGAACCTTCCCATTGCATTGGAATACGCTTACCTACATCTGATGTGCCCAAGAAGAAATCACCATCACCAGTTTTGGACAAAATAACCTGTGGCATTTCAGGATCTGCCAATGGAATAATCTTCTTTTCAGAAACCTGAATCATTGACATATACGATTGGTTTCTTTCCTGATTGATCCTTTTTAACTGATATGGTTGCAGATAATCATCTTTATAATGCCAAATATCGAGCTTGACCAGATCCATTTCTACCAAAGATGTATCCCTGAGAGGCTTTATCGGATTAATCCCGATAAACATTCTTTTTCCTGATTTACTGAAAACAGGAGTTGAATTCTCACTTACTGTCCAGTTAACAGGCATCCCAATTGAAAACTTATCAGCCAGAATTGAGGCAACTGCATCACCATTTTGCCAATGCCATAATTTATAAAACTTTTGTGGAGATTTAAACGCAGAATCTCTTTCAGCCAAAAAAGCAACCTGACTGCCATCTTCAGCAATTGTAAAATTTTTAAAATCATTGCCACCTTTTAGTATGGTGTCAAACCTGTTTTCTGCTGAACGCCAGATAAAAACTGCTGGTTTCACAGATTTATCAGCTTTGGATGCTGATGATTCGAGCAATAAAATTTTACCATTTTCACTCCACATGTACTCAGAAATCAATGGCAGACTTTGCCCACCTTTGCCTTTAAGTGATTTAATTACCAACTCTGTACCTTCCTGACCATTTCCAGCAGCGGGTTCATCACCTTCAGCATCTTCAAGAGACTCATCCAATAATTCATCCTCTCTTTCTTCGCTTGCGCTCAGTTTCCTTTTTTGTTTTCTATCAGGTTTCTGCTCAATGATTTGCGGGATATTTACTTTACCAGAATCTTTTTTGGCTATAGTCGAATCAGGCTGCTTTAATAATTTGGGTAATTGAACTGTTTTTTTAACAGAAGAAAAGGCAAGCCAGTCAGATGATTTTTCTGGTATGCCGTATGACTTAACACCTGCAATTTTTTCTATGTGTTTATCAGCCACGTTAAAAACAAAAAGAGAATCCTGTGGAAGATCTTCTTGCTTGATTTTCTTAATTTTTGCTGCCCTTTGCTCAAGATATAATGGTTTGATCTTGCCTATCAGGTGATTACCATCAGCAGTGAAGCGAATATTGTAACCTCGCGGAACTGTTGTTGAAAATGATGAATCTGACTTCTGGATAACTAACCTGCCATCTCCCTCCTGAACGTCAATGGTATACGCAATCCATTCTCCGTTGGCATTAATCAATTTCTCACCAATAGTTTGCCAACCATCATAAACAGTGTGATCAAGTGGTTTTTTTTGACCTTTAACATGACTTGCCTGGATCAAAAACATCAATAGACAGGTAGATAAAGCTATAATTCGCATCTGCAATGTTTATTTACTTTGAAATTAATGAATTTTATACGGTTGTGCTCAATAATCAATCAGGTAGCAAGATTTTTAGCTACTCTTATTGATTGTATTACCACCGTTGTAAAAATAACAACCAGGCCAGCATAAAATGAAAACCCAAGCTCAAGGTGCTCTTTATAAATCAAAAAAGCCAACAATATCCCATAAACAGGCTCAAGATTAAAAGTCAGGTTTACGGTAAATGCAGAAATCCGGGATAAAGCCCTGACTGAAAGGTTAAAAGCAAGAACTGTGCAAAACAAACTAAGGATAATTAACCAGAAGATGTCTTGCAAGCCAGGAACATAGGATTGCGCAGGCATAAACTGCATATAGATTGGAACAACAAAAGTAAGCAACATCCAGCCACCTCCCATTTCATAGAAGGTTATGGTATCAGCACTGTATTCCGAAACAAGCTTTTTATTGAATATGGGAAAAATGGCTGCCAGAAAAGCTGAGATTAACCCAAAAATTATTCCAAGCCTAAAATCCTGATCAAAATGAAATATGAGGTAAACGCCAAGCATAACCATTAAGCCAAGTAATATCTCAGTAATTTGATACTTACGCTTAGAAATTAAGGGATCAAAGATGGCAGAAAAAAAACCAACAGCTGAAAAACATACAAGAGAAACCGAAACATTGGCATATTTAACACTACCATAAAAAGTGACCCAGTGCAGGGCAATGATGGAACCAATGCCCAAAAGGGGGAGCATTTTTTTAAAAGAGAGCTTCTCAATTTTTTTAGAGAACAGTGATATGATAAATAGAAAAATCACGGCAAACATCATCCTGTACCAAACCAGGAGTGATTCATTGATAACGATTAGTCTCCCTAATACTCCGGTGAAACCCGCCAGCAATACGGCAATATGCAATTGAATGAAAGCTTTCCGCATTCCGGTTAACTTAGTTTAGTTATAGCCTTACTTTCTGATTCTTTTCAGGTAATCTCCAAAAATATATTGCCATTGCATGGCAAAAACGCCAGTTATACCTTCTTTTATTATCCCTTTAGACATTTTTGATGCCCCATGTTCTCTATCACGGAATACAATAGGCACTTCTGAAATCTTAAAACCCAGTCGCCAGGAAGCAAATTTCATTTCTATCTGAAAAGCATAGCCAATAAATCTTATGGCATCGAGATTCATAGCTTGAAGCACTTTTTTGGAATAACAAACGAATCCGGCAGTAGGGTCATTCACTGGCATCCAGGTAAAAAACTTACTGTAAAGAGCTCCTCCCTTTGAAATGATTTTTCTTGAAAGCGGCCAGTTTTCAATTTCTCCTCCTGGCACGTATCTTGATCCGACCGACAGGTCTGCACCTTGAATGTAACAGGCTTCATAAAGCCTAATGAGATCAGCTGGATCGTGTGAGAAGTCAGCATCCATCTCAAAAATATAATCATAGTCGTGTTCAATAGCCCATTTAAATCCCATGATATAGGCAGTTCCAAGACCTAATTTTCCAGAACGCTGCAGCAGAAAAAGTGCCTCTGGGAAACGCAACTGCATTTCTTTTACAATTTCTGCTGTTCCATCAGGTGAGTTATCGTCTATGATAAGCACATGAAATGATTGATTCAATGCAAAAATGGCTTCGAGAATTTGGGCAACATTCTCTTTCTCTTTATAGGTTGGTATGATTACTAACTTTTTCAAACAAATAGGATGGGTTATTTTAATTTGGAGTTGAGGAGTGAACGATTTAAAATTTCTGTTAACTTCAGTTTGGTATGAAGGGGAAATTCGCTTTTCATCATCCAGTCGTAATAGGACGGTTCCGCCTTTAGAACATCGGCTACTGCCTTTCCTTTGTGCTTCCCAAAATTGAAAAACTCCTTGCCATTTTCTCTGACAATTCTTCTTGCAAAGTCAACAATATCATCTTCCCCAACAATTTTCAATACTGTATCCAGTGTATCACCCAATTGCGGATACCTTTCAATCTGAGCTTCAAATACTTCCCATGTTGCCATAACATCAGCAGATGCTGAATGTGCATTCTCAAGATCCTTTTTACAATAAAAACTATATGCCGCTTTTAATGTTCTGGGTTCCAATGCATGAAATATTTTCTGAACATCGAGCAATACCTTTCCGTTTATATCGAATTCAAGTCCGGCTCTAAGAAACTCTTCCGCAATCATTGGCCAATCAAACTTATTGGAATTGTAACCTGCAAGGTCAGCGCCATCCATGAATTGTTTAACCTCGTTTGCTACCTGCCTGAATACAGGTGCGTCCTTAACCATTTCGTTGGTGATTCCATGAATCGCAGAAGACTCTTCTGGAATATTTCGCTCAGGGTTGATAAGCTTCCTTTTAACTACCTTTCCCCCATCTGTATTAACCCTTATCATGGCAATCTCCACTACCCTATCTGTAGTGAGATTCAATCCGGTTGTTTCAAGATCTAGAAAAACAATTGGTCGTTGCAGTTTGATATTCATCCCCAAATTTATCTGCACAAGATAAGAGGAATTAGGTATCGATTCAAGGGAAATGACATCATTTTTCTGATATTTTCACATCAGCGAAACGTTAAAATACTGAATCCGGATAAAAAAAGGCATAATGACATAATAAATTGAATGAAAATGAGTTTTATCTTCGTTAAAATATAAATTCCAATGAAAAAATCAGTATTTTTTCTTTTGATTCTGATGGGCACCGTTTTGCTCAATTCCTGCACATCTGCCAGGGGAACTACAGGTGGAGCTTGTCCAATGACTTCAAAACTTGTTGGTTACAAATAGAAATTAACAATATCCAGATACAAAAGAGGCTATTATGCCTCTTTTTTTGTTAATTCAGAATCACCATTCTTATCTGGAACATACGTATTTCGACAGATAAAGGAGTTCAATTAATTTCTAGTATAAAAGCAAGCACGTGTCTGCCTATATTTGTATTCTAACCAAAACAAAAAAAATGCATAAAATATTACTGCCTATTTTTTTAATGATTGCTGTTGCATCCAGTGCGCAGAATGATACAACTGACGTCATAGATTACAATCAGTTTGGAGATGCTGAAGGCGTTAAACGCTTTTGCACCCAAAAAGTATTGAATCAGTCACCCCAGCGTATCATTAGCTTGGGCTTTGAATCTTATGGAAGCTTTCAAATGCCCGGTGTAAAGTCTTCATTATTCTCGAGCGGAGTTCCAATCAATGATTTTCAGGTTAACAATGTATCTGCTATCCGGGCGCAATTAAATATACCTGTTATTTCTACCAATAAATTGATATGGCAACTGGGGGCCAGTTACTGGGGAAGTCAATTTAACATTGAATCACCTGGTACAAATGCGTTTGCAAACGAGTTAAATGACAACTTTTTAACAACAGCTGGCATAAATACGACCATTTTCAAACCACTGAATGAAAAGAATTTCCTGATTTTTCAGGCAAGTGTTGATGCTAATGGCGTATTCAAAAGTTTCAGCGACATCAACCGTAACGCAACAACATTCAGTGCTACTGCAATTTATGGTTGGAAAACATCTGAAAAAAATATGATTGGTACCGGTATTGCGCGAACATACAGAGCTGGTCAATTGATTTATGTTCCCGTATTACTCTGGAACAAGACATTCAACGACCGTTGGGGGATGGAACTTTTGTTGCCGGCACGCGGACATATCAGGTACAATTTTTCAACATCAAATATGATTCAGGCAGGATTTGAACTTGAGGGCAATCAGTTTGCAATGAATATACCCAACTCCGTTTCAAACGGTGTTTACCTCCAACGCGGTGAACTAAAGCCCAGAATCATGTGGGACAAGAAAATAGGTGGTTTCATCTGGTTCAACGCACAAGTAGGATTAAGATACAACTACCGCTTTGATGCTATGAATGAGTATGATGCACGAAAAGACAGCCAGCGCTTTTTTTCAAGTAGATTGGGAAATCCTGTCTACTTTAATTTCAGTTTGAATTTTGTATCTCCATAAAGAATCAAACAACTACAAATAAAAAGCCCCGATCTTTAAACGGGGCTTTTTTTATATCTAAAAGATGATTTCTATTTCGCAACTTGCCTGGTCCATGTATCTGTTCTACCAATCAATGATACACCAATAAACCCCCTTACCTCTATGGTGTTGGAGTTAATCATTTTGATTGTGCATGAATAGGTATTGCCGTTCTTCGGATCATAAATATTTCCTTCTGACCATAGATTTTTTTCCTGATAAACAAAACCCCAAACATTGATTAGTCCAAGTACAGAACGTGTCCTGGAGGCCTCATCCGGATGGAATTTATCCACTTTGGGCTTACCTGTTTCCGGGTCAATCGGTTCTTTTAACCATACAACTTTACCCTGGTATTTTTCGCCATTTTTATAAATGCGGACCATGGCATTTCCCTCGCCTGTTTTCCAAACTCCCTGGATAGAATCAGGGTTATCCTCCAATGATGGCGTTGCGGCGCTCAAAGAAATCAGTAGACTGAATGAAAATAAACCTGCAAAAAAAGTTTGAATCAGTTTGTTATTAAAGCTCAACGGTTTCATTTAAAAAGGTTTTAATTGATAGGTCAATCAAATATATAAATTTTATTGACTTTTTATATTAATCGTTAAATAAGTAAATACAAAAAGCCCGAGGTATAAAACCCCCGGGCTTAAAATCCTATGATTAACTTTTTGTGGAGCTGGTGGGATTCGAACCCACGTCCAAACATATTCGCCGAAAGCTTTCTACATGCTTATTTTGGAATTGATTGTAGGGAAATTGCAGGAACCAGACAAACCAACAATTTCCGTAGCTGAATGGTCTTAGTCAACCGGCACAGCCTGAGGTTGAAGCAGCCTAGTTTCTTTTGATTCAGCGGAGTGACTTGGCAAAGGCAGGCCCGTCAGTCGGCTATAATGGGTGCGCTAATCTCTGATTAGGCAGCCATGGCGTAAGTATTCTCGCCATTTATTGGTTTCGAGTTCAGATTAAAGTGCAACATTCGCAACGCACTGCATGCTTACTTTCAAAGATCTACGCTGTCGATACCGGTCAGCCCCGTATAATAATTACAAAGGTACAAAAATAAAAAGTCATAGACAGAAATATGCAGAAACTATTGGTTGTTAAAACAGGAAATGATACATTTGCAGTCCTGAGCCCAGATGGCGGAACTGGTAGACGCGCTAGACTCAAAATCTGGTTATCGCAAGGTAGTGCAGGTTCGATTCCTGTTCTGGGCACATAAAACACCTCAACTTTCGTTGGGGTGTTTTTATATAAAAAAAGGAACTGGATGTCTCCAGTTCCGCGATACAGCAGTTTTTGACTCTTTTTACGAAGCCTTATTGTCTGCTTTAATCTTACCGGCATCAGCAATAAATACTGTCAACCGACTGATACAATATTACAATTTTCAAGTGCCTGTTTCCAAGATTTCAGATCAGTAACCTACATGAGTTTAATCATTATGGCCCCTCTCCTGGTGGAGGTACCTCAACAGGAGGCGTTTCAAAAGGATCTTCCTCCGGAATATCGTCCGGGGTGATTTCCGGAATTAAAGGATCCTCAGGATCTATGTAGGGCTGGTACTCCGGACTATCAGGAGGTACAATCTCGGGGGGCGTATCTGGTGTTTGATGCTTTTTCTTAGGCATTGTTTTTTTCTCAAAAAGAACCGATTCTCCACAACTAATTCCAATTTAGTGTCATTTGAGCCGATGATTAAAACTTCATGCTATACTGATGAGGGTCAACTGGCAGCCAACAATTCCAGAATATCTTGCATCCTCATCCTAAAATCTAATACCATGTCTATTGTAAAAGTCATTGAAGTACTCGCCGAATCACCTAAAAGCTGGGAAGATGCAGCGCAACAGGCTGTTCATGAGGCATCCAAGACAGTTCATAACATCAGATCTTTGTATATAAAGGACCACAGTGTTGTGCTTGACAAAAACAATAAAATTGAAGCATACAGGATTAATGCCAAACTGAGTTTTGAAGTTGAAACCCCGGAAAAAAACTTATCAGCAAAGGGCTGATTTTGAATTAGCTTTGTCCTGTTAACCAGACAAAGATGAATATCAAAAACAACATCCTCGAAACCATTGGCAACACGCCGTTAATCCGGTTGAATAACATCACCCGGGCACTCCCCTGTCAGGTACTGGCCAAGGTAGATTATTTCAACCCGGGCAATTCCATCAAAGACAGGATGGCCGTGAAAATGGTTGAAGTAGCAGAACGGGAAGGGAAACTGAAACCCGGTGGAACAATCATAGAATGCACATCCGGCAATACCGGTATGGGACTCGCTTTGGCAGCCATAGTCAAGGGATACAAATGCATATTTACTACAACCGACAAACAATCAAAGGAAAAAATCGATATCCTCCGTGCAGTTGGTGCAGAGGTGATTGTTTGTCCAACCAACGTTGAACCTGAAGATCCGGGAAGTTATTATTCCGTTGCGAGAAGATTGTCAAGAGAAATTCCCAATTCTTTTCATGCCAACCAGTATGATAATCTTGCCAACAGGCTGGCACACTATGAATCTACCGGACCGGAGATCTGGGATCAGACTGATGGGAAAATCACTCATTTAATATGTACTGCTGGAACAGGGGGAACAGTTACAGGTACCGCTATGTATCTAAAAGAAAAAAATCCGGATATCCAAATCTGGGCTATTGACGTATACGGCTCTTTGTTGACAAAATATTACCGGACAGGCATCAAAGATATGAGTGAAGTCCATCCATATATATCAGAAGGATTCGGAGAGGATTTTGTTCCTGAAAATTTTGATATGTCTGTTATTGATCATTTTGAACAGGTTACAGATAAAGATGGAGCCATTATGGCCAGGAGACTTGCAAAGGAAGAAGGTTTATTTTGCGGATACAGTGCGGGAAGTTGTCTGCAGGGACTTATGCAATTAAGCAATCGCTTGAAACCTGATGATATCGCGGTTTGTATATTTCATGATCATGGCAGCCGCTATGTTGCAAAGATTTATAACGATCAGTGGATGATGGAAAGAGGTTTTCTTGAAGTAAAAACTTTCAAAGACATTGTGGCCTCCAGGGGACAAAAACAAAAATTAATCGTGGTTAATCCAAATCAACCCATTGCTGATGCTGTTGGATTAATGAAAAAATATGAAATAGAACATATTCCTGTTATGAATGGAAATGAACTGATAGGCTCTATCAGTGAAAACGGAATTTTCCAGAAAATGTTTTCAGATAATAACTTCAGCAAGGAACCCATCGGCAATGTGCTTGAAAATGCCTATCCCATGGTTGATTACAATTCACCAGTTGAAAAAATAAGTAAACTTATCAGCAAAGAAAATGGAGCAGTCTTAAGTAAAGATGAGACAGGAACACTTCATATTATCACAAAATATGATATCTTGCAGGCCCTTGCTAACTGAAAACGTAGAAATACTAATTCATCACGCGTACTTTCACACCAAAAAGGGTAAAAACTGAATCCATATAAAAGGGCGGTTTTGCTCTTGTAGAGAGTCCACAGATGAATTATTTTTGTATCAGAAAGTTAAACGAAAAACAAACGGACTAAAAAACCAGCCATCCTGAAAAACCAAAAACCATCCAATTCCTTTGAACAAGTCCTTCGTTTCTTGAATAAATTTTCTAACAATATCCAACAATCCAATAACTGAAAAACCGAAAAACCGACAATCCAGAAAAACCAAAAAAATCCAATCATCCAAACAAAAACCAAATCCAGTATTTCCAAACATCCTAATCAAAAACCAAACATCCAATTGTCCTAAAGCCAACTCCAATTCCTAAAAAACCGAGGTACAGAACCGTGAAACGACATCATAACAATCCAACTGGCTGAAAAAGACATTAAGACCCGGTGTTCTCACCGGGTCTTTCATTTTAAATGATACCTTTTGTTGTAGGCAATGCATCATGAAAGGGATCTTTTCTTACCGCCATTCTGATGGCTTTTGCAAATGCTTTAAAAATAGCTTCAATTTTGTGGTGTTCATTTTCCCCTGAGCAGGAAATATTGAGGTTACATTTTGCTGCATCTGAGAAAGATTTGAAGAAATGAAAAAACATTTCTGTTGGCATATCCCCTATTTTCTCTCTGTTGAAGCTCGCATTCCATACAATCCAGTTCCTTCCTCCAAAGTCTATTAAAACTTTAGCCTCAGCCTCATCCATTGGTAATGCAAAACCATACCGCTCCATACCCCGTTTATCAGATAAAGCCATGTACATGGCTTCACCCAATGCGATTCCTGTATCCTCTATTGTATGATGTTCATCAATATGTAAATCCCCATTTACCTCTATGCTCAGATCCATTTTCCCGTGCCTCGCTATCTGATCAAGCATGTGGTCAAAAAATCCTATACCTGTTTTTATATTTGCCTTGCCAGAGCCATCAACATCAAGCTTGATTGCGATTTTCGTTTCACTGGTGTGTCTTAAATGTTCAACCTTTCTTAATCCATTTTTAAGGCAAGCATAAATACTCGACCAGTCTTGTGTTTCCAGCATCACTGCCGATTGTAGTTCAGGTGAAAGTTTATCCAGTTCGATATATCCTGCTCCACCAGGATTGTTCAACAATATACATTTACATCCGAGGTTGCTTGCAAGCTGAATATCTGTAATTCTGTCGCCTATCACAAGAGACCCCGCCAAATCATATTTATCAGCCTGAAAATAACTTGTTAGCATGCCCGTTCCGGGTTTTCTGTTCGGAGAATTCTCTTCAGGAAGACTGGGATCAATATGTACAGCATCAAAAGCAATTCCCTCTCCCGCTAATGTTTTCATGATATGATTATGAACCGGCTCAAAAGTATCCATTGGAAATGAACTGGTCCCTAATCCATCCTGATTGGACACCATCACCATTTCAAAATCAAACTCCCTGTTAATACGAGACAGATACTGAAATACCTCAGGATAAAAGTTGAGTTTATCGAAACTATCAATCTGAAACGTTGGAGGAGCCTCAAGTATAAGTGTCCCATCCCTATCTATAAATAAAACTTTCTTCATGGCATTGTAGTTTGTTTGTATCCAGAAATACTTGCAAGTAATTGCTCATTCTCAGCTGAAGTTCCAACTGTAATCCTCAAACACTGGTCGCATAACAATACATTGCTTCTGTCTCGCAGCACAATTCCTTTTCCCAAAAGATAATTGTACATGGATTTTGCATCTTTAAATTTCACCAGCAGGAAATTGGCATCAGAGGGATAAACAATCAAAACCTGATCACATTGTAGAAGGTCAGCTTCAAGCTTTTTCCTTTCATCCACCAAAACACGAATCATATCATTAACCTGACCAACTTCATCCAATGCGTTCAGGACAAGATCCTGCACTGGCTGACTGATATTATAGGGCGGTTTGACTTTGTTCAGGTAGCCAATTATCTCCGGGGAAGCAAATGCCATTCCAAGTCTTAATGCTGCAAGACCCCATGCCTTACTTAACGTTTGTAATATAACCAGATTGGGATAATCAGTTAAATCAGTAACGAAGGAACGCTGTCTGGAGAAATTGATATAAGCTTCATCAATAACAACCAGTCCGTCGAAATTATTCAACACCATTTCAATATCCTGCCTCTCAATACTGTTTCCTGAAGGGTTGTTAGGTGAACAAATCCAGATTATTTTGGTATTGGGCTTGATGGCTTCTTCAAGTGCGGGAAGATCAAGTTGAAAATTGGCGGTAAGCGGAACCCTGTTCAGGCTTATATTATTGATGTTGGCAGAGACTTCATACATACCGTATGTGGGTGGACAGATGATGACTTCATCCAGGCCGGGTTCACAAAAACATCTAAACAATAAATCGATTGGTTCATCACTGCCATTGCCAAGAAAAATCTTTTCAACCGGAACTTGTTTAATGGCGGACAGTTTCTCCTTAATTTTCCATTGCAAAGGATCCGGATAACGGTTGTACCACTTCAACAGCGGGGAACCAAGTGAGTTCTCATTGGCATCGAGAAAAATACTTGCATCTCCCTTGAACTCATCTCGTGCAGAAGAATAAGGCTTGAGCCCTTTGATATTGTTTCTTACTAAATTGTCCGGACTAAACATCTTTCAGGGATTTAATTCTGATTCTTACAGCTTCTGCATGAGCATCAAGCCCCTCAGCTTCAGCCATGGTTATAATTGTTTGACCAAGATGTTTTATACCATCAGCGGTTATCTGCTGAAATGTTACCTTCCTGATAAAACTATCTAAACTTACACCACTGTAGGCCCTTGCATATCCATTAGTAGGCAGGGTATGATTGGTTCCGCTTGCATAGTCCCCAGCACTTTCTGGTGTATAATTACCAAGGAATACAGATCCGGCATGCTTAACCTGTGAAACAAAGTCACTTGCTTTATCTGATGCGATAATCAGGTGTTCTGCAGCGTAGGCATTCACAAGCTCCATCCCTTCATCCAGGTTTTGAACAAGAATTGCTTTGCTGTTTTCGAGAGCAGATGCGGCTAATTTTTTCCGTTCCAATCGCTCAAGTTGAATCTTTAACTCCCGAAGGGTTTCTGAAAGCACAAATTCTGAATCAGAAACCAAAAAGACCTGAGAATCAATGCCGTGTTCAGCCTGGGAAAGTAAGTCTGCGGCAATGAATGCCGGATTGGCGGATGAATCCGCTAGAATACAAACTTCACTCGGACCAGCAGGCATGTCAATAGCCACCCCATTTAGTTGAATAAGTTGTTTTGCAGCGGTAACGTACTGGTTACCCGGACCAAAAATTTTATCTACTTTGGGAATGGATTCAGTACCAACACCCATAGCCGCAATTGCCTGCGCGCCACCTACTTTGTAAATTTCAATTATTCCTGTTTTCTGGGCAGCATATAAAATAGCAGGATTTACCTGACCGTTTTTGTTCGCCGGCGTACACAAAACAACTTCTTTACAGCCTGCAAGCTGAGCTGGAATCCCCAACATCAGCACTGTCGAAAAAAGAGGCGCAGTGCCACCAGGAATATATAAACCTACTCTTTCAATGGCAATGGACTGACGCCAGCAAATTACTCCCGGAGAGGTTTCAATCTTTTTTACATCATCAACCTGACTTGCATGAAATCTGGTTATATTGCTGAATGCCAAGTCAATAGCTTCTTTCAATTCAGAACTCAATTCACCTACACCAATCCGAATTTCTTCATTGGTAATTCTCAGTTTCCCATTTAATCCGCCATCAAATTTATTGATGTACTCAAAAAGTGCAGTATCCCCATCTTTTTTTATATCTGCAATGATTTTACTCACTGTTGTCATTAACGCACTGCTATCCAGTTCAGGCCTGGAAACAAGCTGATTCCACGTTTCTTTTTCAGGATACTTAATGATTTGCATAAGCATAATTTAGATGATCATTTTTTCTATTGGAACAACAAGTATACCCTCCGCACCAGCATCTTTGAGTCTTTCTATCCTATCCCAGAATTCATCTTCACTCAACACACTGTGAACGCTACTCCACCCGCTTTGAGCCAGAGGTAAAACAGTTGGACTCCTCATCCCGGGAAGAATGGCAATAATTTTTTCAAGCTGATCATTTGGCGCATTAAGCAGTACATATTTTGTTTTTTTCGCCTTCTTGACAGCCCTGATCCTGAACAATAACTTATCCAGAATAGATTGTTGTGCAGGGGTTAAACCCGGTTTGGCTACCATCACAGCCTGCGACTCCAGGATTATATCCACCTCCTTCAAACCATTCATAAACAAGGTACCACCGCTGCTAACAAGATCTGCAACTGCATCTGACAGTCCTATTCCAGGAGCAATTTCAACTGAACCACTGATTTCATGTATAGATGCATTTACCTGATTATCAGACAAATAGTTCTTCACAAGAGCAGGGTAACTGGTAGCGATACGCTTGCCTTCCAGATCTTTAACACCAGTATAATCAAATGTCTTGGGAACTGCGATGGAAAGGCGGCATTTTCCAAAACCGAGCGACTCTACAGTAATAACTTTCCGACCTTTTTCAAGCAGTACGTTTTGTCCAACTATACCGATATCAGCTACCCCATCTTCTACATACTCAGGAATATCATCATCACGCAGGAAAAAAACTTCCAGTGGAAAATTTTCCGACACCGTCCTCAACCTGTCTTTTACATTGCGAAGATCGATTCCACACTCCTTCAATAACTGAACTGAATCTTCATACAGTCGACCAGATTTTTGTACCGCTATTCTCAACATGACTTATTTTTTTAAGGCGTTAAAATAAAAAAAGGCTTACCATTGGCAAGCCTGAATTATGTATACATCACATCAAGGCCCACCTAAGGGATAAGATGATGATGGATATGTATGTTTGTTGACACGTTGCAAAAGTAGTATTGAAAAACATTACTGCCAAAAATCAGGCTTAATTTATAAAATGGTACTAAATTGAGTTTATTATGAAAAAGATACTCTTTTCAAGCCTTGTAAGCATAATTATTG
>JBILSG010000148.1:0-6103 GCA_044372235.1 Chitinophagaceae bacterium | reverse complement strand
ATCAAATTACATACCATATTAATCCAACCGGCAAGTTTGTAATTGGCGGTCCACATGGAGACACCGGTCTTACAGGACGTAAAATCATAGTTGATACTTATGGTGGTAAGGGTGCACATGGTGGTGGAGCTTTCAGTGGAAAAGACCCATCAAAAGTTGATAGGAGTGCCGCCTATGCTGCCAGGCATATAGCTAAAAATATGGTTGCAGCTGGTGTTGCGGATGAAATTCTCGTTCAGGTATCATACGCTATTGGGGTAGCGAAACCAATGGGTATTTTCGTTGATACCTATGGTACTTCAAAAGTTGATCTCACGGATGGTCAAATAGCTAAAAAAGTGGAAGCACTTTTCGATATGAGGCCTTATGCTATTGAAACTAGGCTTAAACTGAGAAATCCAATCTACCAGGAAACTGCTGCATATGGTCACATGGGTAGAAAGAATGAAGTAGTTACAAAAACCCTTGATAAACCAGGTGGAGGCACACAAACCTTTGAAGTAGAATTATTTACTTGGGAAAAGCTTGATTATGTTGATAAAGTACAGGCAGCCTTCAAATTGAAATAAATTAATATCCAAACCCTCCTAAATGGAGGGTTTTTTTTTCATCTTATGCTTCATTCTGAAAATAACTGGCAAATATTATCATCAGCAGTTCATTATGATAATCCATGGATAAGAGTTACAGAATATAAAGTGCTTAACCCATCCCAAAAACATGGGATTTATGGTAAAGTGCATTTTAAAAATGTGGCAGTGGGAATTATTCCGTTGGATGATATGGGTAATATATATCTGGTTGGCCAATTCCGGTTTACATTGGATAAATACTCAATTGAGATTCCGGAAGGTGGGAGTTTAATCAATTTATCTACACTTGATTCTGCAAAAAGAGAATTAAAAGAAGAAACAGGATTGCAGGCAAATGTTTGGAAACATGTGCTGACAATGCATCTTTCCAATTCAGTAACAGATGAGCTTGCATTGGTGTATCTTGCAACTGAGTTGAGTTTTGGCGATCCTAAACCTGATGAAACTGAAAAAATTGATCTAATCAAATTACCACTGGAAAAAGCATATCAGATGGTGCTGAATCATGAAATAACAGATTCTATGTCAGTAGCGGGTATACTCCATGCTAAAATTTTGAGTCTGCAAAAATTGCAAAATGAAGAAAAATAACAGCAACATCATAGGAAGGCAACCTGTTTTGGAAGCTCTTAAGGATTCTGTTCAACTTGAACGTATTTTTATTCAGAGAAATGCCTCAGGTGAAGGTATTGATGAAATCAAAAAGCTGGCTCAGAGATTGCAAATACCCATCAATACAGTACCAGTTGAGAAGCTGAATTTCATGACACGGGCAAATCACCAGGGTGTTATCGGAGTTAATAGCATAATCCAGTATCTCGACTTGCAAGACTGTATAGATCATGTGTTAGCGTCTGGTCAAACTCCACTTTTTGTAATGCTTGATGGCATTACAGATGTGCGAAATATCGGAGCCATTGCAAGAACAGCTTTGTGTTGCGGGTCACAGATGTTAATAATACCAGATAAAGGCATCGGCGCTTTAAATGAAGAAGCCATGAAATCCTCTGCAGGTGCCTTACAAAAAATCATGGTTAGCCGTGTCAATAGCCTGCTTAAAGCCATCGACACACTTCACCTGAATGGGATAAAAGTATATACCTCAGAAATGAAAGCTGCTAATAATTTATTGGGTGTTGACTTTAATCAACCCGCCTGTGTTGTAATGGGTAGCGAGGACAAAGGTATTCAGGCATATATCTCCAAAGCAGCAGATATCAAATTTACAATACCCATGCAGGGAGATTTTGATTCATTTAATGTAGGTGTTGCAGCTGGCATTATACTTTTTGAAGCTTCGAAACAAAGAATGTTGTTTGACGCTAAATAATTTGAATGGATTTCAGGATTGAATTTAACCCTCCTGTATTAAAGGAGAAAATCGATATAACAGACAAGATTTTGCTTGTTGGATCATGTTTTACAGAGCATATGCATGATTTCTTATCCAAGTCAAAATTTCAAGTACTTCAAAATCCTCATGGGGTCCTATTCAATCCGGTAAGTATTTTTGAAGCAATAACGGCATATATACACAATAAACAAATCAATGAAGGTGATTTGTTTATGCATCTGGGACTCTGGAAAAACTGGACATTCCATTCAGGTTTTGCCGGAACTGACAAATCTATTACACTCAAGAGTTTAAATGCATCTATTCAAAAAGGACATATTTTCCTAAATAATGCAAACTGTCTTTTCATCACGCTTGGGTCAGCCTTTGTTTATACATTAAGCAATGGTAAAGTAGTAGCTAACTGCCATAAACAATCTGCAGACACCTTTTGTAAGAGATTGTTAGAACCAGCTGAAATCATTGATTCATTTAGCCTGATGTTCAATGAACTGAAACAGATCAATCCTGCATTACGTATTATTTTTACAGTAAGTCCAGTAAGACATTTAAAAGATGGCTTCATACAAAATAACAGGAGTAAGGCTGTATTAATGTACGCATTAGACAGAATTACAACTCTTTTTCCCGAAATAATCTATTTTCCTGCCTACGAACTTGTTATTGACGACTTGCGTGATTACAGGTTTTTTGCGGAAGATATGGTTCATCCTAATTATCAGGCTACCAGATATGTTTGGGAAAAATTCAAGCAATCCAGCCTCAATGGAAGAACAAGAGAGGTTCTTAAAGATATCGATGCATTAAATAGTGCCACAAATCATGTAATCATGCATCCCGGATCCGAGGAACACCAAAAATTTGTTGAAAAATTCAAATCTCTCACTGAGTCACTTTCGTTACGTTTTCCCATGCTCGACTTTTCAAATGAAGTCGAATATTTTAAATGATGAATAAGTTTTAATTTTAGTCCATGAAATATCTGGTATTCTCCATTACGCTCATAATTAACGCAGCACTGTTTTATGTGTTAGGTACACGTGAAATTCTGCCCCTACCACTTGGTAGTTTTCTGAATATGCAGGAAGGAATCTGGCAGAATGCTGAACCCGTTGCAGAGGATTTTAGTGAAAATCTGAAACTTAAAGGAATTAAAGGAGCAGTCAATGTTTACCTAGATGACAGATTGGTACCACATATTTTTGCTGAGCATGAAACAGATGCTTATTTTGTTCAGGGATACCTTCATGCCAAAAATAGACTTTGGCAAATGGAATTTCAGACACATGCTGCAGCGGGAAGAATAAGTGAAATAGTGGGTGAAAAAGCAATCACATTCGATCGCAACCAACGTCGTATTGGAATGGTTTATGCAGCAGAAAATGCATTAGCCGCAATGGAAAACGATCCTGAAACCAAATCTTCTCTGGATGCATATACAGCTGGTATAAATGCATTTATTAATGCTCTCCAAAAAAGCAAACTTCCCGTAGAATATAAACTCCTGGGATATGAACCTGAACAATGGTCGAATTTTAAATCTGCACTGTTTACCAAGCAGATGACCAATACACTCGCTGGTTATGACAGGGATTTTGAAATGACAAATGCACTCAAATTACTCGGAGAGGAAAACTTTCAAATTCTATATGGTCAACTTCCTGATTCTCTTTATCCGGTTATTCCCAATGGCACAGTGTACAATAAGCCCCTGGCTGAACTCCTTCCTCCTGAAACAGCAGATTCTCTTTACTTTAAAAGAAAAGATTCAGTAGCTATCAGCGAAGATTTTAAGCCTAATCCTGAAAACGGAAGTAATAATTGGGCTGTTTCCGGAGCCAGAACCCAAAGTGGAAAACCTATTTTAGCCAATGACCCGCACCTTGGACTCACACTTCCATCCATATGGTATGAGATTCAAATACACACTCCCAATTATAATGCTTATGGTGTTTCATTTCCCGGACTGCCTGGGGTAGTAATCGGATTCAACGACAGTATATCTTTTGGATTTACAAATGCCGGCAGGGATGTAAAAGATTATTATGAAATTCAATTTAAGGACCAACAAAAACAACAATATTTTTTCAATAACCAATGGATTAGCACGCAGCGTAGAATAGAAAAAATAAAAATAAAAGATGCACAAACATTCATGGATACTGTTGCGTATACTGTATTTGGCCCAGTAACCTATGACCAGTCATTCAAAAATGCCCTGGCAGATAATAAAGCCTATGCATTGAAGTGGGTTGCCCATGACTCGTCAAACATACTCAAAATGTGGTTGCTGCTAAACCGGGCACGTAATTTGAATGATTATGTTGAAGCAATTACCTATTTCAATGCCCCCGGACAAAATATGATTTTTGCATCAAAGGCAGGTGATATCGCCATACAACAACAGGCAACATTTCCTTTGAGATGGAAAGATCAGGGTCTTTTTGTAATGCCTGGATTTGATTCATCATATATGTGGAAGGGATATATACCCATGGAAGACAACCCAAGGAGTTTTAATCCTGTTGAGGGATATGTCAGCAGTGCTAACCAAAGACCTACAGATTCAACGTACCCTTATTTTATACCCGGATCATATGAAGTATACAGGGCCATTACCATTAATCGGAAATTAGCTTCCATGTATGGCATTACAGTGGATGATATGAAATCACTTCAGAATGACAATTACAATGTTTTCGCTGAAATGGCCAGACCAATTCTTTTGAATTATGTAAATAGAGCCGAACTTGACAATGATCAAAAAAGATTTGTAAGCCTGATAGAAAACTGGAACTTAAAAAATGATCCTGATGAAATGGCGGTAGTTTGTTTTGAAAATTGGTGGGATTCTCTACAAACAACTGTTTTCAAGGATGAATTAACTGACGTACAAAACAGCCTCATGCTTCCAGAGAAATTTGTTTTGCTTGAGGCATTGAGGCGGGATACAGCATTTAAATTCATCGATAATATAAAAACACCTGAACGGGAAGATTTGAATACGCAGGTAACTCAAGCACTTAAAAAGGCATCCATGCAACTAAGAAGCCTGCAATCAGAAGATAAATTAAAGTGGTCAAAATTTAAAAATACTACCGTTTATCACCTGCTGAAAAACAATACAACCCCATTTGCAAGGAGTGGATTAATGAATGGTGGTGGTAAGGGAATAGTTAATGCAACCCAACATGATCATGGTCCCAGTTGGCGAATGATTGTAGAAATGACTACCCCAACTCTTGCTTATGGTATCTATCCGGGTGGACAAAGCGGTAATCCAGGTAGCAGGTTTTATGATGATTTCATAGATGACTGGACAAAAGGACAGTATTACAAACTTTTCATTATGGACCCTGTTGATGTAAAAGCAGGTAAATTCAAATGGAAAATGTCAATTAACCCCGCATAAACCGATTAGTATGATCAAGCTTTCAGCTGCAACAATAATTTCAGGATTACTATACTTTGCCCTTGGATTATTTCTACCCTGGTGGAGCTCATTTATTGCAGGATTACTGGTAGGTCTCCTTATGTATCAGAATTATCTTGCTTCATTTCTAACAGCATTCATAGGTGTTTGTCTTGTTGCATGTGGCTATATTTTTGCAGTCAGCTCACTCAATGAGCATATACTTGCCAAGCGAATTGCTTTATTGATTCTAAAGCAGGATTCCCCGGAATTATTGATTGCGGTAAGCGGACTAATCAGCGCAGTTACAGCTGGAACAGCTGCTATAACTGGCAGGTCATTCATGTTTTTATTTAAAAGGTAAATCATCAACTTCAGCCTGTTGAAATTAATAATAAACAGATTTTTTTTAATCCTGTTTTTCATATCATCAAATTCTGTTGTCTTTGCAACTGTTTTATATGGCAAAATAACAGATGAGTATAATATACCTATACCATTTGCTACAATATCTGTACCTTCTTTGAAGAAAACCAGTATGTCTAATGAAAAAGGTCAGTATAGCATTATACTGGATCCTGGTAGCTATGGAATATCATGTCAGCACATCGGATACAAGGAAATTACAATTGACAAACAAATTACAGGAGATAGTATAAGACTTGACTTCAAGCTTTTGCCTACAGTACTGCTTCTCAATGAGGTACGTGTCACAAAAAGTAAAGAAGACCCTGCAAATGAAAT
>JBILSG010000147.1:0-6131 GCA_044372235.1 Chitinophagaceae bacterium | reverse complement strand
TACTTAATACTTTTGACTGCTTTTATTTCATTTGCTTTCGTTACAGCAGAGAAAATAAATCCAAAGCCGCTTCGGATGCCTTATAAAAAAGCAGGCATGACAGAGAAAGAAGCGGCAACACATTTGTTAAACAGGCTGACATTCGGACCAACACCTGGAGAGGTAGAAAAAGTAATGTCCATGGGGCTGGACCAATGGGTGATGGCTCAACTGAATCAGTCCGCCACTGAAAATGAACTGAAAGAAAAACTGAAAAGGCTTGATGCATTGCAGCTCAGCAATGAACAGATTGCTGGCACTTACCTGAATGCCGTTCAAGTTATTCGGCAACTGCAGCAATCAGGTAAACTGTCAAAAGACTCGATACCAAATACGGAAGATAGCGCCTACAGGAAAAAAATACAGGCATTGATGGAGTCATCCGGACTCAAACCACCCCGGGAACTGAACAGGCAACTATTTGCTCAGAAAATAATCCGGGGCATAGAAGCTGAAAATCAGCTTACTGAAATCCTGACTGACTTCTGGTTCAATCATTTCAATGTCTCCATCACTAAAAACCTGGCACAGCCCTACGTGTTGACCTATGAGCGTGACGCCATCAGGCCAAACGTTCTGGCCAATTTTGAAACTTTGCTCAAAGCCACAGCGCAACATCCTGCCATGTTGTTATACCTTGATAACGCCCTTAGTGGCAGCGATAACAATCCACTACAGGAAAGAGCCAGAGCCCGCATGACAAAGCAAAACAGCAAAAGAAGACAAAACGGACTGAATGAAAACTATGCCCGCGAACTCCTGGAACTGCATACATTGGGTGTAGATGGCGGCTATACACAGCAGGATGTGCAATCTGTAGCGAAAGCCCTTACCGGGTGGACGGTCAGACCATTTAGACAAGAAAATATGGGCGGTCTGGCCAAACAGGTAAACCGTAGACAAAACCTGGCTGTGGTTGAAAATGATTTCATGTTCCTGGCATTCAGGCATGATGAAACTGAAAAAACAATCCTGAATAAAAAATATCCTGCTAACGGTGGATATACGGAAGGACTTGAAGTACTTCATCAATTGGCATCACATCCATCCACAGCACAATTCATTTGCAAAAAACTGGCAGCTCGGTTTGTTGCTGATGAGCCACCTGCAAAGTTGGTCAGTGAAATGGCTAAAACTTTTCTGGCAACTTCAGGGAACATCAAAGCAGTATTGATCACGATGTTGAATGCACCGGAATTTTGGGACAAAAAGTATATTGGTATCAAAACTAAATCACCATTTGAATTCACTGTGAGTGCTGTAAGAATAACCAATGCACGTGTCATGCAACCTTTTCAACTCTATAACTGGTGTGAAAAAATGGGACAGCAACTCTACGGATGCAGCGCCCCGACCGGCTTTCCAGACAAAGCCTCTTTCTGGATCAACAGCGGTTCTTTGCTCAACAGAGTGAATTTTGGCGTGTCATTGGTGGAAAATAAAATACCTGGCATACGTGTTCCTGATGTAGCAAAAGACATGGGCCTTCAGCTGGGTTCACCTTCATTTCAAAACAAATAAACAATACCCCAATGAAAAGAAGAGCTTTCATGCGATCAGGTGCATTGGCCGTTTTTGCTGCCGGATGGGGCGGATTACCTGCATTTGTGCATGCAGCAGCAACAGAGCAAAAAATCATCAATCCATATAAGCGAACCAAAACACTGGTTTGTATCTTTCAACGGGGGGCTATGGATGGATTGATGGCGGTTTCACCCTATACCGACCCGAACCTCAAGACACTGAGACCGAGGCTTTTCATGAGTCCGGCACAAACTGAAGGTGGGATGCTTGACCTCGATGGGAAATTTGCACTGCACCCTTCTCTGGCTGCCTTGTTGCCCCTTTACAAAGAAAGCAGGATGTCTGTTGTACACGGAGTGGGGAGCCCTAACAATACACGCAGCCATTTTGATGCACAAGACTTCATGGAGTCTGGAATGCCTCACACTAAGAACAGTCTTTCAGGCTGGCTCAACCGTGCTCTGACGCTCAAAGATCAGCCTACAACTCCCTTTAGTGGAGTGAGCATAACCAAGGCGCTGCCACGGTCACTGCAGGGAGAGGCTCAGAGCCTGGCCATCAGCAACCTGGAAGAATTTATTTTACAAAACAACAATGCTGGAATATCCCCTGTCAGATCGGGTTCTTCTTTTGAAGAATTGTATAATCAATCACCTAACCAATTATTAAAACAATCCAGCAAAGATGGCTTCGATGCACTGAAATTACTGGACCCTCAACAAGTAAAACAATACAAACCAGCAATAGGCGCTGTTTATCCCAATTCTCCACTTGGCAGATCCCTGAAACAGATAGCTATGCTAATTAAGATGGAGGTTGGACTGGAAATTGGATTCGCGGAATCAGGAGGATGGGATACGCATATTAATCAGGGAACCATCAATGGTGCTTTTGCAAGAAACCTGAAAGATTTTGGCGATAGCATTGCTGCGTTCTGGACAGACCTTGCAGGTTATCAGGAGGATGTGTCGCTGATGACCATGACTGAATTTGGACGAACTGTTCACCAGAACGGAACAGGCGGAACTGACCACGGACGGGCAAGCTGTCTGTTTGTGCTAGACAACTCCCTGAAAGGAGGAAAAGTGTTGCATCAAATGGGAGGCCTGTCTAAAGAAGAACTGGAAGATGGGCGCGACCTTCCCGTAACGACTGATTTTCGTTCGGTATTCAGTGCAGTTGCAGCTCACAGGCTTAATATTACTAACCATGAGAAACTGTTCCCAGGCTGGAAAGGACAAAACATTTTCTGAACTCTGGGCTATACAATATAAAAGTCAGATACTTACAATGGCCTGATAAAATTTCATCTCAACGGTAGTACCAATGCCTACCTTAGAATTTATATTCAATGAACCCTTGTGTAATTTTATAATATTTCTACACAAGGGAAGCCCGATACCATAACCCTCAAACTTATGCGTATTTGAAGCCCTGAAGAAAGGATCGTATATAAACGGGATTTCTGAATCCGGAATACCAATACCATAATCTTTAACAATTATGAAAACATGCTCATCACTTGATGCTAAACTGATGATAACGTTGTTGTTGTTTGAGTATTTGCAGGCATTGGTTAGAATATTCGTGATTGCAACAATCAATAAGGATTTGTTTCCACGGATTTTAAGTTTCATAGGATTCTCCGGCAACAAACTCATATCTACCTGTATGTGATTATGAGGATTAAGCTTATTCACAATATTTTTTGCTTCCCACACTAACTCATCCGATCTGATTATTTCAGTATCAATTATTTTAGTACTATAACCTGTTTCCGCAAGAAATAATAAAGTTTTTGTTATTTCATTTAAACGCTCACTTTGTTCTAAAATATTATTTAAAGAATACTTATACTCATGAATTGTACGATCTTTCATCAACATAACCTCAGCTTCACCCATAATGGCAGTTAGCGGGGTACTAAACTCGTGTGAGGCATTACTGATGAAATTATTTTGAATAGCGAAAGCAGTTTCAAGTCTGTTTAACAAATCATTAAAGGTTGATATCAACTGGCTCAATTCCTTGTCATGGTCCTTCGCCTCAATTCTCAGGTGAATATTTTCTGAACTAATTCGTTTTACCTTTTCAGTTATACTCTTAATTGGCTGAAATATTCTTTTTGAAAAATAGAAAGATAAATAAGTGCTGATTGCAATAAATAAAAAAACGGCAACGATGATGATATTGCGGATGAAAGCAAGGTGATGAGATGCAAAATAGTTTTTAGCAGAAACAATAACCAGGTAGTGTTTATCAAAATATTTATATCGTATGCCTGCATAAAAAACATTGTCTAAATTATCGTATCCCACATCATTCCTGATGATTGCTTGCAAAAAATTTCTTTGAAATTTTGTAGTTCGGGATAGTTCTTCTAAACTAATGCCATCTTCATATTTAATAAAGTATTCCTTTTCCTGCTCAAGTTTTTCAAAATGTTTTTCCCTTATACTCTTAAAAGACTCTGCATTTACTCTATCTGAATCAAATTTATACTGTGCTGCAATTGTTGCACGGGTTTTTAAGCGCTTGTAGAAATCTTCAAAAGAATAATTATATAATAAAACATAAATACACCCCCCGAAAAATAAAATAATGAGGAGATTTGAAGAAATAAGTAATAATGCTATTTTATTTTGTGTTTTCATTCCTCCTTCAATACATATCCCATCCCAACAACAGTGCGTATGATTTTGGGCTCATATTTATTATCAACTTTTTTTCTCAAATAATTAATATACACATCTACAACATTGGTTTCAAGATTAAAATTAATATCCCATACACTCTCGAGCAAATCCATTCGAGACATAACCCTGCCTTTATTTTTGACAAGTACCATCAACAGACGATACTCTGTTGCTGTAAGTGAAATAGTGTCGCCGTTTCGCTCAACGGATTTTGCATCATCATCAATAACTAAGGTGTCAATTCTGAAAATATTTCTCCTGACTATTTGAGGATGATGATTGTCACTATTACTTCTTCGGATAAGTGCATTTATCCGTGCAATTAACTCAACGAATTTAAATGGCTTAACCAGATAATCATCGCCACCTACGTTCAAACCCAATGCAATATTATCAGCAGTATTAAGTGCTGTGAGAAAAAGTATTGGCGTTCGGCGCGCCTGGCTGCGAATTTCCTTACAAAGGTCAATACCATTTTTATCAGGAAGCATGATGTCTAGCAAAATAAGATCATAATAATTGGCTGAAGCCATCTGATATCCTATCTCTCCGTTTAATGCTACAGAAATATCAAAATTTTCTTCCGTCAGCCCTTTTTTTATGAAACTGACTACGTTTATTTCATCTTCTATTAATAATATTTTCTTCATTTCATGAGAAGGACTTTTCAAATGCACAGCAATGAAAAAATCATTCTTAGCAGGATATGCAGCAATATCGTAAAATTAATCCGCTTTGACGCTATAAAATTAATTCTTTACCAATGCTGATTTTTTTCTCTTGTAAACAAACTTAACAATTGCGTAAATGATTAATGCAGAAAGAACACCGGTAAGAAAGTCTGTCATTGGCACCATTACAGCTGTGTAAATCATCATAGAAAACTCAAATTTACCATGATTTTTAATTTCGCTGATTTCAGCTGGCTTAATCATGTTTGAAGCTACCCAAACCAATATTCCTCCTATACATGCCATAGGTACAAGCTCAAGATACTGCGCCAGATAAAATGCCAAGATAAGTTTTAAAACAGATTTGAAATAGCCTGCAAGAGGGGTTTTTGCTCCTGCCTTGATGCTTGTGGCAGTTCGAGCCAATGCTCCTGTACATGGAAATCCTTGTACCAGGGGTGTAATAATCTGAACGAGTCCTTGCCCGAAAAATTCTTTATCCGGATTGAATGGTGTCCGTGTATTTTTAGCCAGTCTGTCTGCCATGGAAGAACACAAAACACTTTCTACACCTGATACAAAAACTATTGCAGCAACGTAGTAAACGAGATCAAAAATCACATCCCCATTTAACGCTGGCAAAAATGGCAACTGAAGCTTGAAAAAATTATTGGGGATAGATCCGTACAGATCCCTCACAATGGTAATGTTTTGATCCTGCAAAAACACAGCTGATATAAATGTGACGGAACCCATTGCTATTACCGGTCCGGGTATATATATAGAAATCTTCAAAAGGTATTTTGAAAGTACAAAAGTCAGGATACCGAGTAAAACAGACCAGATGTTGATAATATCCAGGTGACTGAATGCATAAGTGAGGTTATGAATCAAGCCCCCCTTGATATCTTCATCCTGACCAAGAAAATCACTGAAATTCTCTATGCCCAGGATATCTTCGAAATTTGTAAGGGCAATGGAAATAGCAATTCCTACTGTAAATCCAACTATAATGGAGTTGGGTACAAGTTTTGCATATTTACCAATTCCATAAATTCCCATGATGATGAGTAGTATACCCGAAATAATTGAAACAAGCACCAGGAAACCATGTGCCTGTTCAAACTGACCACCATTTGCTGGTCCATACTTGGCAATTAAACTTGCTATAACTGGTATGAATGCAGCTGTTGGTCCATAT